>JBAQHA010000246.1:0-9862 GCA_049288075.1 Oricola sp. | reverse complement strand
GGCATGGTCTGGGGTTTCTGGAATGCGCTCCATGAGCCGGGCGCGTTGGAAGACGAGGCGATGGCGCTCGGTCGCCGGCTCGCCGCCGGTCCGACCTTCGCCCACGGCATCACCAAGACGCAGTTGAACCAGGAATGGAACATGGGCCTCGAACAGGCGATCGAGGCCGAGGCCCAGGCCCAGGCGATCTGCATGCAGACACAGGATTTCGCCCGCGCCTACCATGCCTTCGTGGGCAAGGAAAAACCGGTCTTCGAGGGCAACTGAGATGGTCGACCGCTCCTTCCTCGACTGGCCGTTTTTCGACGATCGTCACCGCGCGCTGGCCGCCGAACTCGAAGCCTGGTGCGAAGCGAACCTGCCGGCGGACCACGGCGACGTCGACGCCGCCAGCCGGACGCTGGTGCACCGGCTCGGTGCCGATGGCTGGCTGAAGCATTCCGGGGCCGGCGAGGGCGAGACGCTCGACGTCCGAACGCTATGCCTGATCCGCGAAACGCTGGCGCGCCATGACGGCCTCGCCGACTTCGCCTTCGCCATGCAGGGACTCGGCATGGGCGCGGTCTCGCTGTTCGGAACGCCGGAACAGCGCGGCTGGCTGGAACTGACGCGCGCCGGAAAGGCGGTCTCCGCCTTCGCGCTCACCGAGCCAGCCTCCGGATCGGACGTGGCCAACATCGCGACGACCGCGCGTCGCGAGAGCGGCGGCTACATTCTCGACGGCGAGAAGACTTTCATTTCCAATGGCGGCATCGCCGATCTCTATATCGTCTTCGCGCGTACCGGCGAAGCGCCCGGCGCGAAGGGCCTGTCTACATTCCTCGTACCCGCCGACACGCCGGGCCTCGAGATCGTCGAGCGAATCGAGGTGATCGCGCCGCATCCGCTGGCGCATCTTCGTTTCAATCGTCTGGAATTGCCCGAAACCGCCCTGATCGGAAAACCTGGCGACGGCTTCAGAATCGCCATGTCGGTGCTCGACGTCTTTCGCGCCAGCGTCGGCGCGGCCGCGCTCGGGTTCGCGCGCCGCGCCATGGAGGAGGCGCTCGCGCGGGCCCTTTCGCGCAAGCTGTTCGGCGAACCTCTTGCCGCCCTGCAGATGGTGCAGGGCCACATCGCCGACATGGCGCTGGACATCGACGCGTCGGCGCTGCTCGTCTATCGCTCCGCCTGGGTCAAGGACATGGGTGCCGAACGCGTCAGCCGCGAGGCGGCGATGGCGAAACTGCACGCGACCGAGGCCGCCCAGCGGGTGATCGACCAGGCCGTCCAGATCTTCGGTGGCGACGGCGTGCGTTCCGGCATGATTGTCGAAAGCCTGTACCGGGAAATCCGTGCGCTGCGCATCTACGAGGGTGCAAGCGACGTGCAGAAGATCGTCATCGCCCGCGCCGCCCTGGCCGGGGCATCCAAAACGCTTGCAAAGGGGCACGGCCGATGACGCAGTCGCCGCATGAATTTCTGCATCCGAACGGCTGGAAGCCGGCGGTCGGTTATGCCAACGGCATCGCCGCGACCGGACGGATGGTGTTTGTCGGCGGGCTGATCGGCTGGAACGCCGAACAGCAGTTCGACAGCGATGATTTCGTCGACCAGGTCGCCCAGACGTTGCGCAACATCGTCGCTGTCCTCGCTGAGGCGGGCGCCGGGCCGGAGCACCTTGTACGGTTGACCTGGTACGTCACTGACAAGCGCGAATATCTGGCAAGACTGTCAGAGCTCGGCGCGGTCTATCGCGAGGTACTGGGTCGGCACTATCCGGCGATGGCGCTGGTGCAGGTCGCAGCTCTGGTCGAGGACCGGGCCAGAGTCGAGATCGAGGCGACGGCCGTCGTCCCGGAACCGAACGCAATATCGGTGTTGTGATGGAGAAGCCCATGCTCGGACCCACGGCCCATGTCGACGATTTCACCCGCCGCAATCTGCCGCCGCAAGACCGGTGGCCAGTGCTGGATACGCAAGGCTTCGACTATCCGGACTATCTCAATGCTGCCGTCGAGTTGACCGACGCGATGGTCGCCAAGGGCTTCGGCGACCATACCGCTCTGATCGGCAACGGCCGCCGCCGCACCTACAAGGAACTGACCGACTGGACCAACCGCATTGCACACGCGCTGGTCGAGGACTACGGCGTCAGGCCGGGCAACCGCGTGCTGATCCGCTCGGCCAACAATCCGGCCATGGTCGCCTGCTGGCTGGCGGCGACGAAAGCCGGCGCGGTCGTTGTCAACACCATGCCGATGCTGCGCGCCGGCGAACTGGGCAAGGTGGTCGACAAGGCCGAGATCACGCTGGCGCTGTGCGATACGCGCCTCATGGACGAGATGGTCGCCTGCGCCAAGGACTCGCAATTCCTGCAAGACGTTGTCGGCTTCGACGGCACCGCCAATCACGACGCGGAACTCGATCGCGTCGCCCTCAACAAGTCGGTGCGCTTCGAGGCGGTGAGGACCGGCCGCGACGACGTGGCATTGCTTGGCTTCACCTCCGGCACGACGGGCGCGCCCAAGGCTACGATGCATTTTCACCGCGATCTGCTTATCATCGCCGACGGCTATGCGAACGAAGTCCTGAACGTCACCGAGGAAGACGTCTTCGTCGGGTCGCCGCCGCTTGCCTTCACCTTCGGGCTGGGCGGGCTGGCCGTCTTCCCGCTGCGTTTCGGCGCGGCCGCGGCGCTGCTCGAAAACGCCTCTCCGCCGAACCTGATCGACATCATCCAGCAGTACAAGGCGACGGTCTGCTTCACCGCGCCGACGGCCTATCGCGTCATGCTGCGCGCCATGGACGAGGGCGCGGACCTGTCGAGCCTGCGCGCCGCCGTGTCGGCCGGCGAGACGCTGCCCGCGCCCGTCTACGAGGAATGGATGGCCAAGACCGGAAAGCCCATGCTCGACGGCATCGGCGCGACCGAGATGCTGCACATCTTCATCACCAACCGCTTCGGCGACTCCCACCCCGGCTGCACCGGCAGGCCGGTGACCGGCTACGAGGCGCGTATCGTCGACGCAGCGATGAACGAGGTCCAGCGTGGCGATATTGGCCGATTGGCGGTGCGAGGCCCAACCGGCTGCCGCTATCTCGCCGACGATCGCCAGACTGCCTATGTACAGGACGGCTGGAACATCACCGGCGACACCTTCTGGCAGGACGAGGACGGCTATTTCCACTTCGCCGCCCGCAACGACGACATGATCATCTCGTCGGGCTACAACATCGCCGGCCCCGACGTAGAGGCGGCCCTGCTCGCCCATCCGGTAGTGCTTGAATGCGCAGTCGTCGGCGCGCCTGACGAGGAGCGCGGCCAGATCGTCGAAGCTCACGTCGTCCTGGCGGAAGGCGTCGAAGCCTCCGAGGTCACGGTACTGCGGCTTCAGGACCATGTGAAACAGACGATCGCGCCGTACAAATATCCGCGCCGCATCGTTTTCGCGCAGGCATTGCCAAAGACGCAGACCGGCAAGATTCAGCGCTTCATGCTGCGGAAGGACAATTGATGACCGATTTCGCTGCCACCAAGGCGATGTTTCATATTCCCGTCGGGATTACCTACCTCGACGGAAATTCGCTCGGGCCGGTGCCGCTTGCCGCAGCCGAACGCGCGCAGGAGACGATTTCCGCCGAATGGGGCGAGATGCTGATCACTGCCTGGAACGTGGCGGGCTGGATGGACATGCCGCGCCGTATCGGCGACCGCGTGGGGAAGCTGATCGGCGCGGCGCCCGGGACTGTCGTCATGGGCGACACGCTTTCGATCAAGGTCTACCAGGCGCTCGCTTCCGCGCTGGAACTGCGACCGGACCGCAAGGTCGTCCTGTCCGACAGCGGCAATTTTCCGACCGATCTCTACATGGCGCAGGGCTTGTTGCGCAGTTTACGCCAAGGACACGAACTGCGCGTCGTCGCGCCGGAGGATGTTGAGGCGGCGATCGACGGAGATGTCGCCGCCCTGATGCTGACCCATGTCGACTATCGGACCGGCCGCATGCACGACATGGCCGCGCTGACGAAAGTGGCCCACGATGCCGGCGCTTTGGCGCTCTGGGACCTTGCCCATTCCGCCGGCGCGGTGCCGGTGGACCTCGCCGGTACCGGAGCCGATTTCGCCACCGGCTGCACCTATAAATACCTGAACGGCGGCCCCGGCGCTCCGGCCTTCATCTATGTCCGTCCCGATCTCGCCGACCGCGTGCAGCCGGCCTTGTCCGGCTGGCTCGGACACGAATCGCCCTTCGCCTTCGATCCCGACTACCGGCCGGGCGCGGGCATCGACCGCATGCGCGTCGGCACGCCGCCGGTCATCCAGCTTGCCGTTCTCGATGCGGCGCTCGACGCTTGGGAGGGTGTCGATATGGGCGACCTCCGCCGCCGCTCGATGGAACTGTGCGAACGCTTCATCGCCGGCGTCGAGGCGGGCTGCCCGCATCTGAAGTTGGTCAGCCCGCGCGGCCCGGCGCTTCGCGGCAGCCAGGTGTCCTTCGCCTTCGAGGAGGGCTACGCAGCGATGCAGGCCCTGATCTCCCGGGGGGTGATCGGCGATTTCCGTGCCCCGGACGTGATGCGTTTCGGATTCGCCCCGCTCTATATCGGCCACGCCGAGGTCGATCATGCCGTCGCGGTCCTCTCCGACGTGATCGCCACGCGCGCCTATGACAATCCCGAATTCCGCAAGCGGAGCGCCGTCACATGAGCGGAAAGCCCTACGATCCCGCGAAGGAAGGCGCGCAGATGGGTTTCGACGGACGCATGTCCTATGGCGACTATCTGGTGCTCGACCAGGTGCTCACGGCCCAGAGACCGCTCTCCGACGCCCATGACGAGATGCTGTTCATCATCCAGCACCAGACGTCGGAACTGTGGATGAAATTGGCGTTGCATGAACTCGGCGCGGCCCGCGCCGCGCTGGAGGAGGGGACGCACCAACAGGCCTTCAAGATGCTCGCACGTGTCGCCCGCATCTTCGAGCAGCTGAACAGCGCGTGGGACGTGTTGCGCACCATGACGCCCAGCGACTACACGCGTTTCCGTGACTCGCTCGGTCAGTCGAGCGGTTTCCAGTCATGGCAGTACCGGCTGATCGAATTCGCCGTCGGCAACCGCAATGCGGCCATGCTGCGCCCGCATGCGCATCGCTTGGACGTCCTGGCGTTGCTCGAAGCCGAACTGGAACGGCCGAGCCTCTATGACGTCGCGTTGCGATGCCTCAACCGCAGCGGCGTGTCCGTTCCGAATGAGGTGCTGGAGCGCGATGTGTCGAAAGCCTACGCGGCCGACGACGGCGTCGCCGCCGCGTGGACCGAGGTCTACCGCGATCCCGAACGCCACTGGGAAATGTATGAGCTGGCGGAGAAGCTGGTCGATTTCGAGGATTATTTCCGCCGCTGGCGGTTCAATCACGTCACAACCGTCGAACGCGTCATCGGCTTCAAGCGCGGCACAGGCGGCACGGCCGGCGTCGACTATCTGAAGCGCATGCTGTCGACGGAATTGTTCCCCGAGCTCTGGCATCTGCGCACAGGCCTGTAACCCGACGCCGTACTGTCCACCGGTAACTCTCGCTGAAATCTCTCATATAGCGCCGGCCAGTTGCGTACCCGGCCCCGCAATGGCAAAACCGGGCCTATCCCGGCGCATAATCACGCTCGGGAGAACGGGGTCAACGCCGATGTTAGCGCTAGCATTTGCGGCGATACTCTCGTATATCTCGCGGGAGAGGTAGGCAATACATTGTCGAGAGAGCGCAGAAAATCAGGCAAACCCACATTGGCCGACGTCGCGCGAGTCGCGGATGTTAGCGCTATTACAGCTTCGCGTGCGCTGCGCAATCCCGACACGGTCTCCCCCGCATTGCGCGAACGCATCAGCCGGGCCGTCGCCGATATCGGCTACGTCCCGAACACCGCCGCCCAGGCGTTGGCGTCGTCGCGGACCAATGTCATCGGCGTGATCATCCCGTCAGTAACCAACTCGGTTTTCACCGATGTTCTGCGCGGCATTTACGACACGATCGAGGGAACGCCGTTCCAGGCCCAACTCGGCAACACCAACTATTCCACCATCAAGGAAGAGGAACTGCTGCGGCTGTTTCTCGGCCAGCGCCCGGCGGCGCTGCTGGTCACCGGTTGCGACCAGTCGAAGGAAGCGCTCAAGCTCCTGAAGGCCAATCAGTGCCCGGTCGTCCAGATCATGGACCTGCCGTCCGATCCCGTCGACATGGCGGTCGGCTTCGATCATCGCGCCGCCGCAGAAGCGGCGACGCGTCGGCTGCTCACCCACGGTTACAGGCGCATCGGCTTTCTCGCCGCGCAGATGGATGTGCGCACCCGCCAGCGCCTCGAGGGTTATTGCAAAGCGATGGAGGAAGCCGGTCTGTTCGACGAACGGATGATCGTGACGACGCACAAGACATCAAACGTCGTCCTTGGCTGCCAGTTGCTGTCGGAATTCGTTGCCCGCTTTCCCGATGCGGACGCCATTCAGGCCAACAATGACGACATAGCGCTGGGCGCCATGTTCGAATGCCAGAGGCGTCGCATACGCATTCCCGAGGATTTCGGCATTTCCGGTTTCAACGACTTCGACATCGCATCGACGGTCCACCCTACGCTGACCAGCGTGAAGACCTATCGTTACGAGATGGGCCGCAAGGCGATCGAGATGGCGATCGCCGCCGTCGACGGCGAACCACCGGCCGAGCGCGTCGTCAATCTGGGTTTCGAACTGGTCGAGCGCGAGAGCACCGCCAGGCCCGACTAGCCTAGCGCAGCGCCTTCTCGCGGCCGTAGAGGAGGAGCATCACAACAATCACCACACCATAGATGATCTGGCGGCCGTATTCGGAGATCTGCATCACCGACAGGATCGACTGCAGCAGCGTCACCAGGATGACGCCGGCGACGGTGCCGAGATAGTTGCCGCGCCCGCCGAGGATCGACGTGCCGCCGAGCACCACCGAGGCGATCGCCGGCAGAAGATAGGCGTCTCCCATCGACTGCGCCGCCTTGCCGGCGTAACCCGCGAGCAGGACGCCGCCGAAGGCCGCGAGCCCGCCGGAAATGGCGAAGGACGCCATCACGATGCGCTGCGTCGCGGCGCCCGACAGGAAGGCAGCGCTCTCACGGTTGCCGATCGCGTAGACAGTGCGGCCGAAAGAGGTGCGGTTGAGTACGAAGACTGCGAGCGCCCCGATTAAGATCCAGACCAGGATGGCGTTCGGGATGCCGTAGACGAGCGTTCCCGTCGCCAGATAGCGCATCGCGCCGGATGCGGAATCGGCCGGCGAGAAGCCGCCCGTATAGGCGACCATCAGCCCCTGCGCGATGACATTCATGGCGAGCGTCACGATCATCGCCGGGATGCGCAGATAAGCGACGCCCGCGCCGCTGATCAGCCCGATGGCGACGCCGCAGGAAATGCCGAACGGCACCGCCAGCGCCTCGCCGAGCGGCCCGTAGGCGGTCGCTGCCGACGCCATCATGGCGCCCGTCGTCAGCACCCACGGCACCGAAAGGTCGATCTGGCCGAGCAGGATGATCAGCATCATGCCGGTCGCGATCACGCCGAGGAACGAGGCGACCTTCAGCTGTTGCAGCAGATACTCCGGCGACAGGAAGCTCTTCGAATAGAGACTGCCGATCAGCAGGATCAGCACGATGCAGGCGAACGCGATGACGATCGGCAGGTTGATCCGCAGATACAGCGCGGGGCGGGGAGCGGTCGGTTGGGTTTCAGTCGTCATGGCGCCGCTCTCAGGAGAACATTTCGAGCTTGTTGCGGATCTGGAACAGCCTGGCCGCGCCGAAGGTGACTGCGGCCGCAAGGACCAGCCCCTGGAACAGCGGCTGCCACAGCGGATCGAGATCGAAGACGAACAGCAGGTCGCCGATGGCGCGGAAAGCGAGCGCACCGAAGATCGCGCCGATCACGCTGCCGCGCCCGCCATAGAGCGAGACGCCGCCGAGCACGACGGAGGCGATGGAAAACAGCGTGTAATTGTCGCCATTGGCGAGCGAAGCTTCGCCCGAATAGGTGAAGAAGGTGAGGAACAGCCCGCCGAGCGCCGCCATCAACCCGCTGAGCGCAAAGGCGGTGAAGCGCGCCGCCTTGACCGGCATGCCCGACATGTATGCAGCCATCTCCGACGAGCCGACGGCATAGATCGTCCGGCCGATCACCGAGCGCCTGAGCGGCACCCAGACGATCAGGACGATTGCCGCGAGGAATACCAGGCTGGCCGGGATGGTCCCGAACAGCTTGCCGGTAAAGGCGTCGGCGAACTCGTCGGCGAAGTCAGACGTCGTGCCCGGATAGGGGCGCAGCCACAGCGCGATGCCGAAGAAGATCGCGCCGGTCGCGATGGTGGTGACGATCGGCTGCAGCCGCCCGAAGATCACGATCAGCCCGTTGAGCGCGCCGCAGGCGAGACCCGTGCCGAGGACCGCGAGCACCCCGAGCGCCACCTGCCACGGTGCGCCGCCGAGCAGATGCGAGCCGAGACAGTTGCACAGGATGAAGATCATCCCGACCGAGAGGTCGATGCCCGCAGTCAGCACGACCAGCGCCTGCGCCATAGCGACCAGCGCCAGGATGACACCCTTGTTGGCGGCGGTCTGGACCACATTCGGCGTGAAGCCGGCCGGATGGTTGGCGACATAGATCGCGAACATCGCGATGAACAGCCCGAAGGCCAGCAGGGTGCCGCGATTTTCCGCCAGGATGAAGCGCCATTCCTTCATGCGCCGACCGCCGTCTGCATGCCGGCCTCCCTGTCTGCAACGCCGATGTTGAGCGCGCTGCCCACAAGCGCGTGCTCGGTGATCTCTTCGCCCGCGAGCGTCGTCTTGATCGCGCCGTCATACATGACCATCACGCGGTCGCAGCAGCCGATCAGTTCGTCGTAGTCGGTCGAATAGAGGATTATCGCCGCGCCATCCGACGAGAGCTTGCGCAGCAACTGGTAGATTTCCTGCTTGGTGCCGACGTCGATGCCGCGCGTCGGATCGTTGAGAAGGATGATTTTCGGCGACAGCATCAGCCACTTGGCTATGACCACCTTTTGCTGGTTGCCGCCCGACAGCGCACTGACAGGAATGTCGGTCGAGGCGGTGCGCACGGCGAGCAGCTTGATCATCTCGTCGACGCGCTGCTTCTCCCTGGCCCGGTCGATAACGCCGAAAGTGGATAGCTGCCCGAGTGTGGAGAAGGTGAGGTTCTGCATCACCGACATCGGCAGCATCAGCCCCTCGGTCTTGCGGTCCTCGGGGATCAGCGCCATGCCGACCTGCGGGGATTTGGCGTGGCGCGGGCCCTTTATGTCGACCTTGGCGCCGTCGACGCGCACCTCGCCGGTGACGCCGCGCAGCACGCCGAAAAGCGCCAGCAGCAGGTCGCGCTGGCCCTGGCCGTCGAGTCCGCCAAGGCCGACCACTTCGCCTGCGCGCACGTCGAGCGAGACATTGTTGAGCTTGCCTGCCCAGGAAAGGTTCCTGACCTCCAGCGCCGGCGGCCTGCCGCTCGGCGGGGGAGGCGTCTTGTCGGGGAATACGTGCCGGTATTCGCGGCCGATCATCATCTCGACGACCTCGTTGTCGGTCCTGGTCCCCTGTTTGTAGCTCTCGACATTGTGTCCGTTGCGAAACACCGTGCACTCGTCGGCGAGTTCCGCGATCTCGTGCATGCGGTGGGAAATGTAAAGAAGCGCCATGCCTTCCGAGCGCAAGCGCTTGAGCACGCCCCTGACCTTCGTCACGTCGGCGGCTGTGAGCGCTGATGTCGCTTCGTCGAGGATCAGCACGCGCGGATTGCGAGCCAGCGCCTTGGCGATCTCGACGATCTGCTGGCGCGACAGCGGCAGGTCTCCGAC
>JBAQHA010000245.1:0-5030 GCA_049288075.1 Oricola sp. | reverse complement strand
GTGTCATCGCCGGCGCGCGATCTCGGCCGCAAGCTGGCCGGTGCATTCGGCGCGCGCTAGCCGCCTGAGCCCGGATGTCATGGCGGCGCTGGTCAGGCCAGCGCCGCCTTTTTCAGTTCCGGGCCGTCATAGCGGCGGGGTCCGTTTCCGGAAAACGATGCTTTCACCAGAGCGACGATACGCTCGTTTGCCGGTGTAGGAACGCCTGTCTTCTTGCCGAGGGCCACGATCTCGCCGTTCAGCCAGTCGACTTCCGGCGCGCGCCCCTTTTCGATATCTTCCAGCATCGAGGTCTTGGCGTTCTCGTCGATGGAGAGCATCCCCGCGGCGATGCGCAGGAACAGCCAGTCTGGCAGGTCGAGGATCGGCGCCAGCAAGCCAGGACCGACCTTGCCGATCTTCGCCGGCCGGACGCCGGCCGCCTTCAGCACGGTCAGCGCCTCGCGGATCAGCGCCGCGAAGACCTGCCGGTAGGCTCGCGTCGAGAGTTCGCGTTTCAACGGGATGCCGGACAGCGCGTTGACCGGATTGTTCAGATTGTAGAGCAGCTTGCCCCACTGCACGGCTTCGATGTCAGGCGAGATGATCGTTGCGATGCCAGCTTCGCTCAGCGCGTTGGCGACCGCCTCGGCGCCTTGCCCGGCTCCGACGACGATCTCGCCTTCGGTGCCGCAGTGGAACCGGTCCGCGCCGATTTGCGCCACGTTGAAGCCGATCATGCCGGCCAGCACCGTCCGGCCGCCCAGGACTTCGCGCAGGGTCGCCGGATTCGAGATTCCGTTCTGCAGACTGACGACGACAGCCTCCGGCCGGGCGACGCCGGCAAGCCGCTCGCCGCAATCCCGCGTCGCATCGCTCTTCACGCAAACGAGGATCGTATCGCAGTCGGAAAGCGCCGTCGCCTCGGTCGAATAGGTGAAGCTTTCGGGTTCGGCCCGTCGTTCGGTTCCGTCGAAACGCGTGACCGTGATCCCGTTGGCGAGCCGCTCGCCCATCGTTGCGCGTCCGACGAGGACAGGCGCCTTGCCGGAAGCGGCCAGCATGCCTCCGACATGGCAACCGATCGATCCCGCTCCGTATATCCCGATTGTCATGCAGCCCGGCTCCGTTTCCGGGACAGGGTGACAAAGTGGTGGCTTTCGTCAAGCAGGATACCGGTTCCGGGAAGCGGACGGGACCAATTTCCCCCTTCACCTCGGCGACTGAAAGCGGTAGGGGATCGCAACGCAAATCGGCAGCCAGCGCGGGGAAATCCATGACCGAGAAAACCAATCTTCCCAAAGTGGTGACGGTGTTCGGCGGTTCGGGATTTGTCGGACGCCATATCGTTCGCGCGCTGGCGCGCCGCGGTTATCGGGTGCGCGTCGCCGTGCGCCGCCCCGACCTCGCCTTCCATCTCCAGCCGCTCGGGGATGTCGGCCAGATCACGGCCGTTCAGGCCAATCTTCGTCACCGCTGGTCGATCGAGCGCGCCATCGAGGGTTCGGACGCCGTCATCAATCTCGTCGGCATCCTCTACGAGACCGGCCGCCAGAGCTTTGCCGCCGTGCAGGAATTCGGGTCCCGCGCCGTTGCCGAAGCCTGCGCCGCCGCGGGCAAGCCGCTCGTCCATATGTCGGCGATCGGCGCCGACCCGGACGGCGAATCCGAATATGCCCGCACCAAGGGCCGCGCCGAACGGGCGGTGCTGGGCGCTCTCGGCAAGAACGCCGTCATCATGCGTCCCTCGATCGTCTTCGGGCCGGAGGACGGCTTCTTCAACAAGTTCGCCGACCTCGCGCGCTTCTCGCCGGTTCTGCCGCTGATCGGCGGCGGCATGACGAAGTTCCAGCCGGTTTACGTCGGCGATGTCGCGGAAGCCTTCGCACGCGCCGTCGACGGCAAGTTGAAGGGCGGCGCGGTCTACGAACTCGGCGGACCGCAGGTGCTCACCTTCCGCGACTGCATGAAAGAAGTGCTCAAGGTCACGAAGCGCAAGCGCTTTCTCGTCACGATTCCGTGGTGGGCGGCGCGCATTCAGGCCCGCTTCCTCGGCCTTCTGCCGAAGCCGCTTCTCACCGTCGACCAGGTGACGCTGCTGAAGAGCGACAATGTCGTGTCGGATGCCGCAGCGAAGGAAGGCCGCACGCTCGCCGGCATCGGAATCCGTGCCGCGACGGTGGACGCGATCCTGCCGTCCTACCTGTGGCGCTTCCGCGAGACCGGTCAGTTCGCCAATCCCACCACGCCGACCGAGACGGGTGGCGCGGCCTGAATTGGACGCCGCCCATTTTCTGCCTGACGCGATTTCCCTCGGAACGGCCGCTCTTCTGGTCATTGCCAGCATCTTCACCTCGGCCGTGACCGCTGCCTTCGGCGTCGGCGGCGGTGTGATGATGCTTGTGCTGATGGGCCTGTTCATGCCCGTCGCCGCGCTGATCCCGGTACACGGGGTCGTACAGTTCGGCTCGAATGCGGGCCGCGCCTGGCATATGCGCAGGTCCACGGTCCTGCCGCTACTCCTGCCCTTTGCCGCAGGAGGCCTCGTCGGCGCATTTGCGGGCGGAGCGCTCGTCACCGATCTTCCCGAGGCGCTGTTGAAAACCGTCCTCGCGGTCTTCATCATCGTGTTGACCTGGGTGAAGCTGCCGCCCTTGCCGGGTGTCCGGTCGCCGTTGGCCTTCGGTATCGGCGGCGCGATCTCGACGGCGCTGACCATGTTCATTGGCGCCACCGGCCCGCTCGTTGCCGCCCTGATGGCCAAGACCTTCGACAATCGCCAGCAGGTCGTCGCCAATTCCGCCGTCGCCATGGCGACCCAGCACGTCCTCAAGGTTGGCGTCTTCGGCGTGCTTGGTTTCAACCTCGCGCCATGGCTGCCGCTGGCATTCGCGATGATCGGGTCCGGTTATCTCGGCACCCTGCTCGGTGCGAAATCGCTCGAGCGCATGGACGAGGCGCGGTTCCGTTTCTGGTTCCGCATCGGCGTGACGGTGCTGGCCGTCGAACTGCTGCGCCGGGTCGTTTTCTAGCCGAGGAAGTAGAGCCCGACCAGGCCGAGAGAGCCGACCGCGATGCGCCACCAGGCGAACAGCGAGAATCCGTGCTTCGACACGTAGTCGAGAAGGTACCTCACCACGAATACGCCGGCGATGAATGCGGTGATGAAGCCGGCCCCGATGATGACCGCGTCGTCGAACGATAGCACGTCGCGGTTCTTGTAGAGGTCGAGCGCGAACGCGCCGGCCATGGTCGGCATCGCGAGAAAGAACGAGAATTCTGCCGCCGAGCGCTTATCGGTTCCCATCAGCAGCGCGCCCGCGATAGTGGCGCCCGAACGCGACGTGCCGGGGATCATCGCCAGACACTGGAACAGGCCGATCTTGAAGCAGAGGCTCAGCGGATACTCCGTAACGTCGGTATGTCGCGGCTTCAGCGGCAGCCGGTCGATCCACAGCAGGATCACGCCGCCGACGATCAGCACGGTGCAGATGAGCGCCGGCGTCTCGAATAATACCGTCTTGATGAAGTCGTGCGCGGCCGCGCCGATCACGGCGGCGGGCAGGAAAGCGAGCAGGATGCCGCCGACGAAGTGCTGCGTTTTGCGGTCGAACGGCAGCGCTGTCGCCATCTGCCAGAGCCGCGAGAAATAGACGGTCAGGATCGCCATGATCGCGCCAAGCTGGATCAGGACTTCAAAGGTCTTGCCGGTCGACTCGAAGCCGAGGAAATGGCCGGCCAGCAGCAGATGTGCCGTGGACGACACGGGGATGAATTCCGTCAGCCCCTCCAGAATGCCCAGAAGAAGCGCTTCGACGATTGTCTGGTCAGGCATGGGATGGATCCGTTTTGTGTCCGCCCGGCGGAAGAATCAGGGAGATGGGCGCCGAGCGCGGCATACACGAAATCCGGTTTGTCTGACCAGTCCCGCAAGGTCCGTGGCCCGGTCCTGTTGCGCCGCCGAACCGGATATTCCGCGGTGGAACCGCGCCCGGCATAACCCCGAATGTCGCGAATTCTAAAAATTGGCGAAAAATCGATAAGGCGTGTCGCTTCTGAAATAAAGCCACCGGCGCGGTAGCGCATTCTGGGGTCCGTTTTGACATCGCGACCCCGATGGTCAAAGCTAGGTTAGGGAAATGCTCCACTCAGGGAGGTATTGAGATGGCTATTTTCAAACGCAATGGTGAGCGAATGCCCGATCATATTGTCGATCTGGCGGAAGCTACCAGGAATGGCAAGATGGACCGCCGCGAGTTCCTGGCCCTCGCCAGCATCTTCGGGGCTTCCACCGCAGTCGCCTACTCCATGATCGGTCTCGCCGCGCCGACGCCCGCCCGGGCGCAGGAAGGCAAGAAGGGCGGCGTTCTGCGTATGCAGATGATCATCAAGGAACCCAAGGATCCGCGCACCTACGACTGGTCGGAAATGGCCAACGTCATGCGTCAATGCAACGACTACCTGGTCCGCTACACCAAGGACTTCACTTTCGACGGACATCTGCTCGAAAGCTGGGACATCAACGACGACGCCACCGAGTATACGCTGCACGTGCGTCAGGGCGTGAAGTGGTCGAACGGCGATGATTTCACAGCCGACGACGTGATCTACAATTTCAATCGCTGGTGCGACAAGGCCACCGAAGGCAACTCGATGGCCACCCGCGTGGCCGCCCTGATGGACGATGCGACGGGAAAGGCCGCCGACGGCGCGATCACCAAGGTCGACGACCATACGGTGAAGCTGAAGCTCAATGCGCCCGACATCACGCTGATCGCCGGCGTCGCCGACTATACGGCCCTCATCGTGCATCCGTCCTTCACCGATAATCCGGACACGCTCAAGATGCCCGGGACAGGACCCTACGAGGTCGTGGAATATGAAGTCGGCGTACGCGCAACTCTCAAGCGCCGCGACGGCTTTACCTGGTGGAAGGGCGATCCCTATCTCGATGGCATCGAGTTCATCGACTACGGTGCTGAGATCAATTCCACCATCGCCGCGCTCGAGTCCGGTGAGATCGATTCCAACTACCAGACCGTCGGCGAAGC
>JBAQHA010000244.1:0-3836 GCA_049288075.1 Oricola sp. | reverse complement strand
TGGCGGAGAGGGTGGGATTCGAACCCACGGTACGGTCTCCCGCACGCCGGTTTTCAAGACCGGTGCCTTAAACCGCTCGGCCACCTCTCCGGAGGTGAGCGTCTTGCCACGAATCCGGGAAATCGCGCAACCGCGAAAACGATGCCGTGACGGATGCAGGAGCAAGGCAGCGGTGTCGCACGATCCAAAAGGGCATTTCCGGCTCGCGTATTAACCGAAATATAATGAAGGGCCGCATAACGTGAACGGGCCCAATCTGCGCGGGATTGGCGCGCCAGCTGTTATTGTGTATCTCGTCACGGTCATGCAATCCCGTTTTTCATCCTCATGCATTCCGGCACTCGCCGCCCTGGCAGCGGCCGGACTGTTCCTTACGGGCTGCTCCTCGACCGAGCCGACGATGGGTTTGCGTTCGCCAGGCGTCTACGCCGCGAACGGCGCCACTTCCGGACCTGAATTCTTTTCCGCCGCCACCTTCGGCGTCGCGGCAAGCCCGCGGATGCTGACCGGCAAGCGGATGCCGCGCGGCGGCGGGCGCGACCAGGTCGGCTCGCCCTATACGGTGGCGGGGCGCACCTATTACCCGACCGCGAAGCCGAAGAAGTCCGAGGTCGGGCTTGCCTCCTGGTACGGCGCGGCGTTCCACGGCCGGCTGACCGCCAACGGCGAGATCTACGACATGAATCACCTGACGGCCGCGCACAAGACGATGCCGCTGCCGAGCTATGCCCGCGTCACCAACATCGACAACGGGCGTTCGCTGATCGTGCGCGTCAACGATCGCGGCCCGTTCGCCGACGACCGGGTGATCGACCTTTCCAAGCGCGCCGCCGATCTGCTCGACTACACCCATGGCGGCACCGCCAAGGTCAAGGTCGAGTATGCGGGAAGGGCGCCCCTGGACGGTCACGACGACCAGTTCCTGATGGCGTCCGTGCAGGGCGTTCCGGGTTATCCCGAAGCCGACCGCTTCGGCCAGCCGGCCGGCGGCGTGATGATCGCCATGAACGGGCCGACGCCCGTGCGCGCGGCACAGCGGATGCAGCCGATGCAGGCTCTTCCCGGCGTCGAAGCCGCATCGGTTCTGGCTCCCATGCCACCGGCGCCGGTGTCGCCGATGACAACCGGAACCACGTCGCCGCAGCAGGTCGTGTTCCCGGCGGCCATCCCGCTGCCTGGCGACCGGCCGGCCTACACGCCCGGCGGGGTCGCTGTTTCGGCCTACGCGTCGATGCGCATAGCCGCCGCTTTCGCCGACACCGTTCATGGTCCGGCGGCTTCGGGCTGGAAGTCGCGCTGAGGTCGGCGGCCCGGCCGGCATCCGAATTCGCCTGCGACATTGCTTAAGGGCAGCAGGTTTTGCTATTCCGATTGTGACGCCCCATCTCCCGGACACGATCATGAAGCCACTCGTCGAGCGTTTTACCATTCTGCGCATGTTCGCGCTCTTTATGACGCTCGCCGGCCTTTGCGGCCCGGCGGCGGCGCAACTGTTCGAGACGCGCGCGGGGCAGGCGATCCTGCTCGACACCGACACCGGCACGGTGCTGTTCTCCAAGGATGCCGACAAGCCCGTGCCGCCGGCGTCCCTGGCCAAGCTGATGACGATGGAGGTCGTCTTCAACGCGCTGAAGAGCGGCCGGCTGTCGATGGACGACGAATTCCTGATCTCGGAGAACGCCTGGCGCAAGGGCGGGGCGGTCTCCGGCGGCTCGACGATGTTCGCGGAACTCAATTCCAATGTCCGGCTGGAAGACCTCGTCCAGGGCGTGATCGTGCAGTCCGCCAATGACGCCTGCATTGCGATCGCCGAAGGCATGGCCGGCTCGGAGGAGAATTTCGCGCGCCTGATGACCGAGCGCGCCCGCAAGATCGGCCTCGTTCATTCCGTCTTCCGTAATTCCACCGGCCTTCCGGACCCGGAACAGAAGGTGACGATGAGCGATCTCGCCAGGCTGGCGCGGCACATCCAGACCGAATATCCGGAATACTATCACTACTATTCGCAGCGCGACTTCACCTGGAACAAGATCCTGCAGCGCAACCGCAATCCGCTGCTCGCCATGGATGTCGGCGCCGACGGCATGAAGACGGGTTTCACCGAGGAATCGGGCTACGCGATCGTCGGCTCGGTGAAACGCGACGGTCGCCGGCTGATCGCGGCGATGAGCGGCCTGCCGGACGAACGCTCGCGCGGCGAGGAAGCGCGCAAGCTGCTCGACTGGGGCGTGCGCGCCTTCGAGCCTTACACGATCTTCAGGAAGGACGAGATCATCGGCAATGTCCGCCTCTATGGCGGCGCGCAGATGACGGTGCCGGTCACCGTGAAGGAGGACCTGCAGATCCTGCTGCCGATCACCAACCGCGACAAGATGAAGGCGCGCGTCGTCTATATCGGGCCCGTTCCGGCGCCGGTCGACGCCGGCCAGCAGATCGCGTCGCTGAGGGTGTCGATCGACGACAAGGTCGCGCAGGAAACCCCGCTCTATGCCGCGCAGAGCATCGGCAAGGGCCCGATCCACCGCCAGGCGTTCGATGCCTTGACGGAGCTTCTGCTTGGCTGGCTCTGAGGCATCGCCGCAGCGAAGCGCCGACAAGCGAGGGCTTTTCGTCACCTTCGAGGGCGGCGACGGGGCCGGCAAGTCCACGCAGATCACCTTGCTGGCCGACAGGCTTCGGGCGAAGGGCTATCCCGTCACGGTCTCGCGCGAGCCGGGCGGTACGCCGGGCGCGGAGGCGGTCCGCCACGTCGTGCTCGATATCAGCGCGGCCGAACCGTTCGGGCCCTATCTGGAGGCGATGCTGTTCGCCGCCGCCCGCAACGATCACGTCGAGCAGAAGATCCGGCCGGCTCTGAGGAAAGGGCATGTCGTGCTGGTCGACCGCTTCATGGATTCGACCCGCGTCTACCAGGGCGCCAGCGAGAACCTCGATCCCGCCTTCATCTCGGCGCTCGAGCGCATCGCGGTCGCCGGCGTCGTGCCGGAGCTGACGATCATTCTCGATCTTCCGCCGGAAGAGGGGCTGAAGCGCGCCCATGCGCGCCGCCATCCCGACACGCTGGTCGACCGGTTCGAAAAGGAGGACATCTCCGCGCACGAATTGCGCCGGGCGGCGTTCCTCGATATCGCCCGCAACGAGCCGGAACGCTGCCGGGTGGTTGACGCCTCCGGCGCGCCCGAGGAGATCGCCGGGCGCATCTGGGACCTCGTCGAACCGTTCGCCGCGCGCGCCGGTTTCAAGAAGGGCGAACCGATGGACCGCGCGCTCGGTTCCGGCGAAAAAGGGCGCAACGCATCATGATCGACGTCCCGGAAGTCCATGACACGCTGGAGGGCATCACCCCGCCGCAGCTGGCCGTCGGGTTGCAGGGCCATGAAGCGGAACTGGATTTCCTCGCCGAATCGATCGCCCGCGGCAAGCTGCATCACGCGCTGATCTTCGAGGGCGAGCGCGGCATCGGCAAGGCGACGGCGGCGTTCCGGCTGGCCAACCGGCTGCTGACGGGCGCGGGCGAAGCGGAGGAGGGCGCTTTGCCGCCGCCCGACCGGCAATCGGCGACCTTCCGCCAGATCGCTCAAGGTTCGCATCCGGGCCTGCTCTATCTTTCGCGGCCGAAAAACGATCAGGGCACCGGTTTCAAGTCGGCGATCACGGTCGACGAGATCCGCCGCCTGCAGCGCTTCTTCGCCATGACCGCCGCCGGCGCGGACAGCTATCGCGTCGTCATCATCGATCCGGTCAACGATCTCAACCGCAACGCCGCCAACGCGCTTCTGAAGATGCTCGAGGAGCCGCCGGCGCGGTCGCTGTTCATACTGATCGCGCACGGCACC
>JBAQHA010000243.1:0-9953 GCA_049288075.1 Oricola sp. | reverse complement strand
CGGCCTGGGTGACGATTCGCGTCGGCCTGCTGTCGGCGACGACCGCGACGGTGCTCGGCACGCTGGCCGCGGTCACTCTTGTGCGCCATACCCGGTTCAAGGGACGCACGCTGTTTACCGGCATGGTCTATGCGCCGCTCGTCATGCCGGAGGTGATCACCGGCCTGTCGCTGCTGCTGCTGTTCGTGGCGGTGGGCTTCGACCGCGGGTTCTGGACCGTCTCGCTCGCCCACATCACCTTCTCGATGTGCTTCGTCGCGGTGGTCGTGCAGTCGCGCCTCGTCACCTTCGACATCTCGCTCGAGGAGGCGGCGATGGATCTTGGCTGCCCGCCCTTCAAGACCTTCATGGTGATCACGCTTCCGGTCATCCTGCCGGCGGTGGTCTCCGGCTGGATGCTGGCTTTCACTTTGTCGCTCGACGATCTGGTCATCGCTTCGTTCACGTCCGGTCCGGGCGCGACGACGCTGCCGATGAAGATCTACAGTCAGGTGCGCCTCGGCGTGACGCCCGAGATCAACGCCGTCTGCACGATCCTGATCGCCATCGTAGCGACGGGCGTGATGATTGCGACGATCATGAACAAGCGCCGCGCGATGCTGGAAGCGAAAGCCGGCTGACAGGTCTCAGCCGCGCGGCGGGCGCAGCATGTAGGCGATGCACCACAGCGGCACGATGATCATCGAGCCGAGTATCATGTTGGGCAGCGCCCATGCGATCGCGTTTCGGACGATTTCGAGGATCCGCTCCGGCGTCATTCCGACCTTGGCCAGCATTTCGGCGGCGGAAAGATCGAATGCCGACAGCAACGCGCCGCAGAGCAGCGACGCGAGCGCGATTTTCGCAACCATCGACAATAACTGGAACAACGGCACCCCAGCCCCGAGTCAAGACCCCGCCAATTATCGCCGAAAGGTCTAAAAACTCTTTAAAATCGGCGCGGAGGTTTTCAGCGTTTGTTTACCATGCCGGTTTCACGGCGCGCCCGGCAGCAGGATCGGCGTGGCGTAGGGATTGCTCCATGATCCGCCGATGAAGTGCTGGACCATCTGAGCGGCGTCGCCGCCGTTGCGCGGCTCGGCGATGGTCGTCACCGCGATGCTGGCGGTTCCGTAGGGAATGACGCCGTTCAGTTGCACCGCGCCCGCCGGATAGTCGATGACGCCGCCATTGACGATGATCACGCCCTCCTGAATCAGCCCGTCGACGCTCATCGAGGTGAAGACGTCGCTGGTTTGCGCGTTGTCCTGCAAGCGGAAGAAGGTCTTCGGCTCGCCACTGCCGCCAAGCGTCTGGAAACCGACGCCGTTGATCAGCCCGTTGACGACGCGCAACTGCATCGTTCCGGTCGCGCGCTTGAGCAGGTCGCTCCATTTTTCCAGCGGCGAGGTGATATTGAGATTGCCTGAAGCGATGCCGCGCGGGAAAAGCCCGCCGAAGGCAAGTGCGTCGGCGATCGCCGCGCTGTTGACGTCCGTGTACGACATGCCGAATTCGGCGCCTAAGGGGCTGGTGTCCCGTTTGATCTTCAGGTGGGCCTGCGCCTTGCCGCCATAGGCGGTCGCGTCAGCCAACTCGAAAACGGCGCTACCGTTGCGGATTTGCGTTACGGCGGCGATGTTCGACAGTTGCAGCCGCCCGGCCGTGGCGGTCGCGGCCGACATTCGCAGATCGACATCGATCTGGTCCATGATGGCGGAAGAGATCGGCTCGTCGAGCTTTTCCGCCGTGTTTGGAAAACCCGCGAAGGCGGACAGGAATGAGACGATGTCCACCTGCGCGAAATCGAGTGTCGCCGACATCGCCGGCTTCGCGTTTTCCTTGAACGCGAATTCGAG
Organism: Oricola sp.; assembly: GCA_049288075.1. Classification (GTDB taxonomy): domain Bacteria; phylum Pseudomonadota; class Alphaproteobacteria; order Rhizobiales; family Rhizobiaceae; genus Oricola. The sequence goes on along the minus strand of JBAQHA010000243.1, from coordinate 8,115 downwards.
GACGCCCATGCCGGTGCTGCCGTCAAGGGCAAGCGCCATGTTCTCGAACCGTACCTTCCGGCTGTCTCCGCTGACCGTGCCCTTGAGGGCGACCTTTCCGATCTTGCTTTGGGGACTGATCCCGAGTTGCAGCCAGTCGAGCGCCTGGCTGAGCGATGCGATGTCGAGCGATACGGAACCCTCCGCGAACGGCGTCGGCGCCGAGCCGATCTTGCCGTCGAAGGTGTATTTCACCGCGTCGCTGGTGAGGGCGAGGCGGAACCCCGTGATCTCTCCGGCGAAGAAATGGATCGCGTCGTCGATCTCGAGCTTCTGTTCTACCGCCGCCCCGCGCCAGATGCCTTTCAGCGATGCGCTGAGGCGCTGCGCCGCGCGTGGCCAGGACACAACGCCGTTGATCGCGGTGATCTTCTCCGGCTCTTTCGCGAAGGGATCGGCGAATTCGATTGTCCCGTTCTCGATTGTCGCGGTTCCGAACCGGACGTAATGCAGGCCGCGTGCGTCGCTCGCGACCTGCGCGGCCGACGATTCGGTTTCTTCCGAGCTTGCCTTCAGCCCCGACAGCGCCCGCCCGAGCCGCCCGCCGACGGCTTGCGTGACGACATGGGACTTCGTGTCGATGGCGACCTTGAGGACGGGGCGGATCAGCCGGAACTGGGAAAACGCCGGATCGCGCGCCAGCAGGCTCGAAACGGGAATGGCGACCTCGACCGTCTCGACGATGAGAATGTCGTCCGGCCGGTTGCCGGCAGGGCCGGGATCGCCGAGGACATGCACGTCATAGAGGCGGGCGACGGGACTGGGAAACAGGTCGATGTCGACGCGCCCGCCGACGCTGATTTCCCGGCCCGTGATGTCGGCCAGTTCCCGCTCGATCGCCGAGCGCACGAGTTCGCTCGACACGAACAGCGGCAGAATCATCCAGCTTCCGAGCACAACGACGACGAAAAGGGCGGCGAGCCATAGACCTATCCGTGCCGCTCGTGCCGTCATGTCGGTTCCGTTTTCATCGCCGGAACTCTTCCGTCCGGCTACCCCGTCTTTGGCCGGAGCCTATACGGAAGCACGTCCATTTCAAGGCTTGCCGCCGGTGATGGGGGACATTACCAGAAGGTTCGTAACGCATTGCAGGGGATAACCGTCATGACCACGCCGACGCCGCTTTGGACGCCCAGCGAGACTTCCGTGAAGGAAGCGGCCATGACGCGGCTGACGGCCATTGCCCGCGACCGCTTCGGCGCCGCCGCCGGCGACTACGCGCAATTCCACGCCTGGAGCGTCGGCGACCGGGAAGACTTCTGGTCGCTCGTCTGGGACGATTGCGGCGTCGTCGGCGACAAGGGCGGCCGCATCCTCGTCGACGGCGACAAGATGCCCGGCGCCCGTTTCTTCCCCGATGCGAAGCTCAACTTCGCCGAGAACCTGCTCGCCAAGGCCGGAGAGGGCGATGCTGTCGTGTTCCGCGGCGAGGACAAGGTCGAGCGTCGGCTCTCCTGGGGCGAATTGTCCGCGATGGTCTCTCGCCTGCAGCAGCATTTTCGCGCGCTCGGGATCGGCGAAGGCGACCGCATCGCCGCCATGATGCCGAACATGCCGGAGACCATCGCCGCGATGCTTGCGGCGGCGTCGATCGGCGCTGTCTGGTCGTCCTGTTCTCCCGATTTCGGCCCGAAAGGCGTGCTCGACCGTTTCTCGCAGATCGAGCCGGTGCTGTTCATCGCCTGCGACGGCTACTGGTACAACGGCAAGGAGCAGGACATCGCCGGCAAGCTGGCCGAAATCCTGCCCGTCCTGCCGACCGTGAAGAACACCCTCGTCGTCGACTATCTCGGGCGCGCCGAGGTCACGGCGGTTTCGCTGCCGAATGCCGGGCCGCTCGCCGCAGTACTCGGCCGCTACGCCGAAAAGCCGCTCGCATTCGAGCGGTTGCCCTTTTCGCACCCGCTCTACATCCTGTTTTCCTCGGGCACGACCGGCATCCCGAAATGCATCGTCCATTCGGCCGGCGGCACGCTGCTGCAGCATCTCAAGGAACATCGCTATCATGCCGGCATCCGCGCCGGCGACCGCGTATTCTACTTCACCACCTGCGGCTGGATGATGTGGAACTGGCTGGTCACCGCGCTGGCCTCGGGCGCGACCGTGCTGCTCTACGACGGCTCGCCCTTCTCGCCGGACGGCAACATCCTGTTCGATTACGCCGAACAGGAGCGCATGACCTATTTCGGCACCTCGGCGAAATACATCGACGCGGTGCGCAAGGAGGGACTGCGCCCGATGGACACGCACGATCTGTCGGCCGTGCGCGTCATGTCCTCGACAGGCTCGCCGCTTTCGCCGGAATGCTTCGCTTACGTCTACGAGGCGATCAGGCGCGACGTGCATCTGGCGTCGATTTCCGGCGGCACGGACATTGTCTCCTGCTTCGTCCTCGGCGTGCCGATCCTTCCGGTCTATACCGGCGAGATCCAGGGTGCGGGCCTCGGCATGGCCGTCGAGGTCTGGGACGATGAGGGCAGGCCGGTCACCGGCGAGAAGGGCGAACTCGTCTGCACCAGGGCGTTTCCCTCCATGCCGGTCGGTTTCTGGAATGACCCGGACGGAGCCAAATAACGCGCCGCCTATTTCGAGCGCTTCGATAATGTCTGGTGTCACGGCGACTTCGCCGAGTGGACGCCGCGCGGCGGCATGATCATCCACGGCCGCTCCGACGCGACGCTCAATCCGGGCGGCGTGCGCATCGGCACGGCCGAGATATACAACCAGGTCGAGCAGATGCCTGAAGTGCTGGAAGCGCTGTGCATCGGCCAGGAATGGGATAATGATGTTCGCGTCGTACTGTTCGTGCGACTTGCCTCCGGCTTCCGTCTCGATGAAGCCCTCGAGAAGGCGATTCGAGGCAAGATCCGCACCGGCGCTTCGCCGCGTCACGTACCGGCGCGCATCATTGGCGTCACCGACATCCCGCGCACCAAGTCCGGCAAGATCGTCGAGCTCGCGGTGCGCGAGGTGGTTCATGGCCGGCCGGTCAAGAACAAGGAAGCGCTCGCCAATCCCGAGGCGCTTGATCTCTTCCTTGATCTGGCCGAACTGAAGGTTTGAAAGGCTTCCGCCGGGCACGGCGCGCGTTAACCACATCGCGCCGATTCCGTGTCGCTTTCATACAGTTAGGGTGTTTGTTAACGGGCTGTTAAGGACTGGCCGTTAATGATCTCGTAACGGGTTATCCACGCGTTCTTTCGGTTTCGAATGAGCCGCTCGTATATCCAGCAGTCACAAAACTAAGGCGCCCCACGGCGCCTTTCCTTTTGTTTCAGTCAGCTTGCCAGCACCCGCGACGGCGGGAACACGATCTCGATCGCGGTGCCGCGCCCGGGCTCCGACTGGATCGCGAATTCGGCCCTGTTGGCCTCCACCAGCGCCTTGGTGAGCGGCAGGCCGAGGCCGGTGCCGTCGCCGCGCGCGCGGCCCAGCGACGCGACCTGCTGGAACGGCTGCAAGGCCGTCTCGATCTCCTTCGTCGACATGCCGATACCGGTGTCCTTGATGCGCAGAACGACCTCGCCGCGGGCATTGTAGCTGGTGTTTATAACCACCTGGCCGCCCGAATGCGTGAACCGCACCGAATTCGACAGGATGTTCAATACGATCTGCTTCAGGCTGCGCGCGTCCGCCACCACGTCGGGCAGGTCTTCGTCGAGCGAGGACCGGATGATGATGCGGTTGCGGTTCGCCTGCGGCTGGATCATCGAAACGGCTTCGCTCACCGCCTCGTTGAGCGATACGCTCTCGAATTCCAGGTCCTGCTTGCCGGCCTCGATCTTGGAGATGTCGAGCAGGTCGTTGACTAGGTCGAGGACGTATTTGCCGCTCTTGTTGATGTCGGAGAGGTAACTCTTGTAGCGCTCGTTGCCGATCGGGCCGAAGCGTTCCTCCGCCATCAGTTCCGAGAAGCCGATGATCGCGTTGAGCGGCGTCCGGATCTCGTGGCTGATCTTGGCCAGGAACTCCGTCTTGTGGCTGGAAGCGCTCTCGGCGTTGAGCTGGGCGTCGCGCAGCGCCTGTTCGGTCTGCTTCCAGGCCGTGATGTCGCGCACGACGGCGCAGAAACCCTGCGAGGTCTCTAGCCGACCGATTGTCATGAACAGCGGCAGGAAACCGCCGTTCTTTTCGCGGCCCAGCACTTCCAGCCCCTCGTTGAGCACGCTTGCCACCCCGTTGTGGGCGAGCCCGTGCAGGTAGTCGAGCGCGGACGCCTGGCTTTCTTGCGCGAACAGGGTGCCGAAGCTCTTTCCGGACAGTTCCTCGTTCGAATAGCCGAACAGCGCCGAGGCGGATCCGTTGATCGAGCGGATGACGCCTTCGCTCGACAGGACGACGACGCCGTCGGTCGCCGTGTCGAGGATGGCGCGCAGTTCCGCCGCCTCGGAAACCTCGGCGGACGGCGCTTCCTCATGTGGCTCGGTCGCGGCGGACGGCTGAGGCTCGAAGGCGAACATCAGTGCGGTGCGGCCATGCCACGGCACTGCCTGCATGTGGGCGCGGGCCGGCATTGTCTCGCCACTGGCGGAAACGAGCCACAGCGTCCCGTCGCCGGCGGCCTCGCCATTGAACAGCGCGTCGATGCCGCCGGCGGCGTTCAGGGCCGCGGCGGTTTTGTAACCGCTCATCTCGGCGAAGGCATCGTTGATATGGAGCGCCATGTCGTCGCGGTGGATGAGGACCGGCAATGGCAGTCCGTCGAGGAAGGATGGCGTCAGGCCGCTGGCCTGCTGGCGCGCGTCGGCCCCGGTCGCGAAGGCCGAGGGGAGGTAGTCATGGTGATCCTCGAAGGCTGCTTCATCGGTCGCCTCTTCGACTGCGATGATTTCGGCTGCTTCGGATTCGGCCGCGATGGCGGCTTCGTCGTCGTCCGTCATTGCCTCTTCCGCGGCCGGCGCATCTGCGTCGTCCTCGTAAGCGGCGATATAGTCGTTGTCGTCGGAAGCGGCGGCTTCCTCCGTCGGCGGTGTGACCTCCGGGGCGGGTTCCCCGGCGATGGCGCCTTCGCCCGAATTGTCCGTCTCCGCCTTGACGCGCGCCCAGCCCAGAACGTCGCCGATCTGGCGGAAGGCCGCCTGTTCGTTGGCGCTCAGCGCCTCTCCGGGCGGCTGGGTCCGGCGCTTGGAATTGAGGTCGATGATCTTGTCGTTCTCGCGGCGCATCGGCTGCGGTGCGATGGAGAGAAGCGCGGGAACTTCGCCGCGGAACGGATCGGAGGAAACGCTCTCCGGCTCGTAAGCCTCCGGTTCGACGGGCTCAGGCGCGGGTTCTTCGATGGGTTTCGGGGTCCCGGCGGCGGCCGTGGCGGCTGCCATCCCGGCGGTTGTCAGCGACATGCCGAGTTCCTCCGGATCGTGTTTGCGTTCGCCCATGCGCACGATGCCGAAGCCGCGATAGCCTTCGAACTCGCGCTCGCGGTTGTAGGAGGGCAGGGCGGCAAGGTCGACGGGAACGCGGAACGCCGTTCCCTGCACCGGCCAGAGGACGCTCTTGCCGGACCAGGTGTCGTGCCGTTTCAGCGATGCGCTGATCTCGCCCGACGGGTCGAGTTCGAATACGCGCGCGACATCCTCGAAGCTGCGTCCGACGACGTCAGCCGCATTGGGACCGACGGCGGCGGCGAATTCCACGGATATGTCGGTGAAGAAACCGTCCCTGTTGGTCTTCCAGACGAAGCGCACCGGGCCGCGCAGGTTCTCGAAATCGGGATTGAAGGCCGCAGCCGGTTCGGCGGCTTTCGGCTCCAACACCTCGGATTCGATCGTCGCTTCCGGCGTTTCCTCGACCAGTTCTTCCCATGCGGTGACATCCGGCTCCGCGATTGCCGGCTCCGGCGCGAGGACGATGGCCGACTCGGGCTCTACCTCGGCGTCGCCCGCCTTGATCGCCATGATCAGGTGGCGCGCGGGCGAATCCGTCAGACGCGCGATGGCGACCGCCACCGGCATCGCAGGACTCGGGGACACAAGCCGCTTGACCAGCCGGTCCTTCTCGTCGCGCACGTCGCGCACGAGCGCGTTGATAACATCGGTCGAAAAGGAGAGGTCCGCAAACAGGGGATCGGACGCGACAAGCGCGCCGTGTTCATCGATGATCGCCGCGCCCGCGCCTTCGGCGGCAAGTCCGGAGATCGCGGCAAGCGCCGCGTCGCGTTCAGGTTCGCCTTCTTCGCCCGCTTCGATCACGACCAGGATGCAAGGCGTGCCGTCACGGCCGCGAATGCGCTTCACCTCGCAGGAAAGCAGCTTGCTGGACATGCCGGAGGTCACGCGCAGCAGGGTGCGCGCCGTCGTGCCATGGCCGGAACCGGCGGCTGCACGAATCTGCCGCAGCGCGATACGCATCCCGGCCGGGCCTTCCTCTTCGAACTCGCCGATCGAGCCGAAGCCGAACAGGGCTGCCGCCCGCCCGTTCGCCCACAACAGCGTTTCCAGATCCTGGGTGAATACCGCGATCGGCTTTCCGGACAGGAAATTCTCGCGCACGCCATCCCATGCGGCGATATCGATGAAAGAGTAGTGTGCGCCGTTGTCGGCCATGATTGCATCTCTTCACGATCGCCCGGCGATGGGCGGTTAACAAAAGATTAATAGCCATCTCGCCATGCGGGCGTCCAGCGCGGCGCGCTTCGCGGCGTGTTCAAGTTTCATATGTAGTTAACATGCCGGCGCATTGCAGCCATGCGGATTGTGCAATGCAGCATTATGTTGCAATGCACAAAAAATCTGCTATATTGGCTTTAGAAATTCAAATCCCCCAATCGAAGGAATTGTAACATGGCCAAAACCCAGACCACCGACACCGCCGACGTCTTCGCCTTTCCGGCCATCGACGCCGCTCCTTTCGCTGACCAGTTCCGCACCGTTGCAGAACAGGGCCTCGCGAAGTCCAAGGAAGCCTATGAGACGATGAAGTCGTCCATGGAAGAAGCCCAGAAGACCGTCGAATCCGCGATGGAAACCGCCAAGGCGCAGAGCGACAAGCTGTCGATGACCGCCATCGGCGCCATGCGCGCCAACGCGGAAGCCGGCTTCGCCCACATGGAAAAGCTCCTCGGCGTCAAGACGCTGGCCGAAGCTTTCGAGATCCAGAGCGCCTTCGTTCGCAAGCAGGCCGAAATGGCCGTCGACCAGGCCAAGGAAATGCAGGCCGTCTCCAAGGACGCCTTCGACGCCCTTTCCGCTCCGGTGAAAGCCGCGACCGAAAAGGCAATGGCTTCGATGAAAGCCGCCTGAACAGGCGATCGCGTCGCCGCGTCCTCCCCGTGGCAGAGCGCATAAAGGAAAGGCCGGCTTGTCCGGCCTTTTTCTTTTTGGGCGCTGTCAAACCGGTGTCCATTCCGGTCTTGCAAATTCATTTGATGATCGATATGCGTGCGCTTGCACCATACCTTTGTGCGGGCGTAGCTCAGTTGGTTAGAGCGCTGGATTGTGGCTCCAGAGGTCGGTGGTTCAAATCCACCCGCTCGTACCATTCGCCACTTTCATCCCAAAACTCCTAGAACAGGTCGCCCTGCTGCGACGGCTTCCTTGCCGGCGCGGGTTTCGGCGCGGCCGGCGTCGGCGCATCCGTGGCGATCGCGCCGATCCGCTCGCGCCCGGCAAATTCGATCGTCAGCTTGGCGCCCTTCTTCACCTGGCCTGCGCGCTTGACCGGATGGTCGTTCTCGTCGCGTACCAGCGCGAAGCCGCGCTCCAGCACCGCCTCGTAGGAGAGGCTCTTCAGCAACCGCCCCTTCTGGTCGAGCGCCGTGCGCGCCTCCGAAAGCCGCAAGTCGACGGCCCGCGTCAGCCGTGACGCCAGCAACCGGATCTGTTCGCCGCCCTGACGCTGCTGCCGCTCGATGCCGGAAACCGACAGCCGCGCCGCGCTCGCTTTCAGGACCTCCCGCTTGCGGTCGGCGACATGGCGCAACGCGCGCGGCAAATCGCGTTCGAAGCGCTCCAGCAGCCGGCGGTCGCGGTCGAGCAGGGCGGAAAGCCGGTTCGGGCTGAGCTTGCCGGCGGCGAGCGCGTAGGCGCTGCGCTTCGACATAACGTTTGCCTTCAGCCCCTGGGCCAGGCGGAATTCGGC
>JBAQHA010000242.1:0-1574 GCA_049288075.1 Oricola sp. | reverse complement strand
CACCGCCGTCGTCACCTCGATGGTCACGATCTCGGCTTCGCGCGCCGCCAGGTGGCCGTAGTGCTCCGCCAGGCCGGGGATCGCCGCCGCGCGCCCCTTCTGCAGCATGAGCTGGAGGGTGTTCGTCAGCAGCGGCTGCGCCTCGCGGGTGAGCTCGCCCACGACGCGCCGCTTGGCCTCGGAGTCGATCTGCGGGTCGTGCAGGGCGTGACGCAGGGGCGCGGAGGCCGCGAGGGCGGCGACGAACTCGCCGAGCTCGCGGCCCACGCGCTCGACCGCGCCCGCCTCGCGGGCGGCGTCGAAGAGCGCCTGGGCGTACACACGGGCGACGGAAGTCTCGCTCATCGGCCGGGCCCCGCCCCCAGTCCGTCGAGGTCGATCTCGCGCAGGGCGTCGTCGACCAGGCGCTGGTGGTCCTCGGCGCTCAGGCTGCGCACGGTGACCTTCTCGGTGGCCAGCGCCGTGAGCTCGGCGACCTCGGAGCGCAGCGCGCGCAGCGCGCTGCGCGTGTCGCGCTCGACCTGTTCGTGGGCTTTCTCGACGATGCGTTCGGACTGACGCCGCGCCTCGTCGACCATCTCGACCTTGGCCGTGTCGCCGGCGAGCCGCGCCCGCTCGACGATCGCCTCCGCCTCGCTGCGCACCTCGGCCAGCGTCTTCTTGTACTCCTCGAGCAGCGCCTGCGCCTCGGCGCGCGTCTGCTCGGCCGTGTCGAGGCTCTCCTGGATGCGGGCACGGCGCCCGTCTATCGCGCGCTGCAGAGGCCCGAAGGCGTACTTCCACAGCACCAGCACCGAGAGCCCGAACGTGAGCAGCGTCCAGGGGATGAGACCCCAGTTCGGATCCAGCATACGTCTCTCCGATCGTCCGGTCGCGGTCCTCGGCGGCGTCAGGCGACGAAGATCAGGATCAGGGCGACGACGAACGCGTAGAGCGCGACCGCCTCGGTCACGCCGATGCCGATGAACATGTTGACGCGGATGTCCCCGGACACCTCGGGCTGCCGGGCGATGCTCTCGAGCGCCTTGCTGATCAGCATGCCCAGACCCAGGGCGGGCCCGATGGACCCGACACCCATCGAGATGCCTGCGGCGAGCAGTCTGGCGGAGTCAGCGTCCATTCAGTTTCCTCCTTGACGGTTCTCAGACCTCGTGGTCGAACGGCTAGTGCTCCTGGTCGAGCGCCCCTCCGATGTACACCCCGGAGAGGATGGCGAAGATGAACGCCTGGATGAAGGCGACGAAGAGCTCGAACAGGTAGATCAGGACGGAGCCTCCCTGCAGGAGCGCGGCGGCGGCGTAGTTCTGGAAGAGCAGCGCCATGCCGAAGAACACCGCGAGGATGGCGTGCCCGGCCAGCATGTTGGCGAAGAGACGGACGGAGAGCGAGACCACGCGGAAGACCTCGCTCACGGCGTGGATGACCCAGATCAGCTGGCGCAGCACCGGCGGCGCGCTGGCCGGCGCCCAGTTGCGCACGTACGCGACCGGGCCGTTCTTGCGCACCCCGGCGTAGTGCGTGAAGACGAACGTGCAGAGGGCCAGGGAGAGGGTCACGTAGAGGTTCGCCGTGGC
>JBAQHA010000241.1:0-5166 GCA_049288075.1 Oricola sp. | reverse complement strand
TCGCAGGAGGCGGCGAAGGTCAAGGCGGCGCTGGTCGCCGAGGGACTGTGGAGCCAGTACCTGGAAGTCGGCATCGGGCCGGACGCCGAGGTGTTCTCCAAGGCCCAGCCGCTGTCCGCCGTCGGGCCGGGGGCGGATGTCGGCCTGCACCCGATCTCCCGCTGGAACAATCCTGAGCCGGAGATCGTTCTCGCCGTGACGTCGAAGGGCCGGATCGTCGGCGCGGCGCTCGGCAACGACGTCAACCTGCGCGACGTGGAGGGCCGTTCGGCGCTGCTGCTGGGAAAGGCCAAGGACAACAATGCAAGCTGCGCCATCGGCCCGATGATCCGCCTGTTCGACGCGACATTCGGCCTCGACGACGTGCGCGCCGCCGAACTGGACCTGACCGTGACCGGCGAGGATGGCTTCCTGCTCAAGGGCAGGTCATCGATGAAGGAAATCAGCCGCGATCCGGCAGACCTCGTCGCCCAGACGCTCGGCCGCCATCACCAGTATCCGGACGGGCTCGTGCTGTTCCTCGGCACGCTGTTTGCGCCGACACAGGATCGCGACGTGCCGGGCGAGGGCTTCACCCACAAGCTCGGCGACGTCGTCACGATATCGTCGCCCGGATTGGGCAGCCTGACCAACACCGTGCGCCTTTCGACCGAATGCCCCGAATGGACCTTCGGCATGGGCGCCCTGATGCGCAATCTTTCCGCGCGAAACCTCATCTGACAGGAGAATGACATGCTGACCGGAAAACACCTGATCGCCGGAGAATGGGTCGCGGGCGACGCGACGTTCGAGAGCGATCCGGCACATGGCGAGGCGCACGACTTTTCGGTCGGCACGCCGGCCCATGTCGACGCCGCCGCGAAAGGCGCCGAAGAGGCCTTCTGGTCCTATGGCTACTCGACCCGCGCCGAACGCGCCGCATTCCTCAACGCCGTCGCCGACGAGATCGAGGCGCGCGGTGAGGAAATCACTGCCATCGGCGCCTCGGAGACGGGTTTGCCGGAAGCGCGCCTGCAGGGCGAGCGCGGCCGCACCACCGGCCAGTTGCGGCTGTTCGCGTCGCACATCGCCAAGGGCGACTATCTCGACCGTCGTCACGACGCCGCGCTGCCGGATCGCCAGCCGCTGCCGCGCCCGGATATCAGGATGATCCAGCGCCCGATCGGCCCGGTCGCGGTCTTCGGCGCGTCGAACTTCCCGCTCGCCTTTTCCACCGCCGGCGGCGATACCGCCGCGGCCCTGGCGGCGGGCTGCCCGGTCGTCGTCAAGGGCCACTCCGCCCATCCCGGCACCGGCGAGATCGTCGCCCAGGCGGTTCACGCGGCGGTGAAGAGATGCGGCGTCCATCCGGGCGTCTTCTCGCTGATCCAGGGCGGCACGCGCGAGACCGGCCAGTCGCTGGTCCAGCATCCGCTCATCAAGGCGGTCGGCTTCACCGGCTCGCTGGCCGGCGGCAAGGCTCTGTTCGACCTCTGCGCGGGGCGCCCCGAGCCGATCCCGTTCTTCGGCGAACTGGGTTCCGTCAACCCGATGTTCCTGCTGCCTGAAGCCGTGAAGGCGCGCGGCGGCGACATCGCGAAAGGCTGGGCCGGCTCGCTGACCATGGGCGCGGGCCAGTTCTGCACCAATCCCGGCATCGCCGTCGTCATCGACGGGCCGGAGGCCGACGCATTCATCGAAGCGGCGACGAGGGCGCTGGAGCCGGTCGGCGCGCAGACCATGCTGACCGACGGCATCGCGCAGGCCTACAGGAAGGGCCGCGACCGCATCGCCGGCACGGCGGGCGTGCAGGAGGTCCTGACCAGCGTCTGCGACCTGCGCAACGCCACGCCCTATCTGTTTGCGACGACCGGAGCGGAATGGCTCGTTAACGAGGTGCTGGGCGAGGAGGTCTTCGGCCCGCTCGGCCTGATCGTGCGCGTGTCCGGTTTCGACGAGATGCTCGCCGTGGCGCAGAGCCTGCACGGACAACTCACCTGCACGCTGCACATGGACGGCGGCGACACCGATATGGGCCGCAAGCTGATGCCGGTGCTCGAGCGCAAGGCCGGGCGCGTGCTCGCCAACGGCTATCCGACCGGCGTCGAGGTCTGCGACGCCATGGTCCATGGCGGGCCGTATCCTGCCTCGACCAATTTCGGCGCGACCTCGGTCGGAACGCTGTCGATCCGCCGCTTCCTGCGCCCCGTCTGCTACCAGAACATGCCGGCGGCGCTGCTGCCGGACGACTTGCGCTGAACCGGGGAGGGCGGACGCCATGGCGGAAAAGGAAACAATCGGCTTCATCGGCCTCGGCCTTATGGGCCACGGCATGGCGAAGAACATCGTCGAGAAGGGCTATCCCCTGACGGTGACCGCGCATCGCAACCGCAAGCCGGTCGACGATCTCGTCGCGCGCGGTGCGGTCGAGTCTGTATCTGCGAAAGAGGTCGCCGAGCGCTCCACGATCGTCTTCATCTGCGTCACGGGCTCGCGCGAGGTCGAGGCAATTGTACGTGGCGAAAACGGCCTGAAGCAGGGGTTGCGCAAAGGCTCGGTCGTGGTCGACTGCTCGACCGCCGATCCGGTCTCGACGGCCGCGATTGCCGACGAACTGGCGGCGATCGGCGTCGATTTCGCCGACGCGCCCTTGAGCCGAACGCCGAAGGAGGCCTGGGAAGGCACACTCGACACCATGGTCGGCGCGACCGAGGCGGTCTTCTCGCGCATCCGCCCGGTACTCGACACCTGGGCTGGCAAGATCGTCCATATCGGCGGCGTCGGCGACGGCCACCGCATGAAGCTGCTCAACAACTTCGTCTCGCTCGGCTATGCGGCGATCTATTCCGAAGCGCTGGCACTTGCGGCGAAGGTCGGCATCTCGGCCGAACGCTTCGACAGCGTCATCCGCGGCGGCCGCATGGATTGCGGCTTCTACCAGACCTTCATGGGCTACACGATCGAGGGCAACCGCGAGGCGCACAAGTTCACGCTTTCCAACGCCTTCAAGGACCTGACCTATCTTGAATCGATGGCCGACGCGGCGGCGCTGGCGAACCCGGTCGGCAATGCCGTGAAGAACGCCTTCTCGGCAGCCGTCGCCGCCGGCGGCAACGGGCCGGAGAATTACGTTCCGCATCTCCCGGACTATATCGGCCGCCTCAACGGCATCGACCTGACGCCCGCGATCCTCAAGGACAAAGGCCGGTAGCACCGCCCGATCAGGTGTTGCAGTATCGGCGAGGACGTGGCAAACAGCCCGCCACCGAACCGGTTTGCCCGCCCGTCTCCGACGCGACGAAAAGGCGGTTTGGAAAGGCCGGATCCTCGGGGATTTCATCGGCTTGGAGAGGTGGCCGAGTGGTCGAAGGCACACCCCTGCTAAGGGTGCAGACGGGAAACCGTCTCGAGGGTTCGAATCCCTTCCTCTCCGCCAATTTCCATGGCTAAGTCATTAATTTTGCGTAATTAAATTATCGGTCGATGATATCGTATGCACTTTAATGTGCATTTTACGATCGCCATTGGCGGCCTGCTTGGCGCAGCGCCACCCGCAATATCCGGATCGCGGGTGGCTGGCTGTTAATCAGCGATAGACGTAAACAATCCTGCGCGTGCCGGGATCGACCAGGACGGGCTGACCGTTCACATACTGATAGCGGTACTCATAGTCGGGGATTTGGTAAAGTTCGACGGGTTCGGGCAGTCCTGCCCCCACGACCACCTCGCCCTCGAGATAGACCGGCTCCACGCGATTGTCCACGATGTAGCTTCGCACGGTCGGCGGCGGCGTTGCCACGAGACCGGCTGCCGCGCCCGCGACACCGCCGACGGCCGCGCCAACCGGTCCGGCAATCAGGGCGCCGGTGACGGCTCCGCCGGCCGCGCCGATGCTTGCCGTCGTGCCGCTGTCGTATTCGACGACCGGGATAGCTGCCGATGCAGGCGCCTGGGAGATCACGACCTGCTGTTCAGCGCCGAATCCACCGGCGAGGTAATCGGAATACGACCAGCCGGTCGCGCCGTTGTAGCTCACCTGGCACCATTTGCTGTTCTGCAAGCAGCCTTCGACGGTCGCCGTGTCGCCGCCGTCAATCGTACCGATCACCTCGTATTGGGGGCCGGGGCCGGAGCGGATGTTGAGATCGACCGTCGCGGTCGCGCCGAATTGCGCAACGGCCGAGGTGGACGTCAGAAGTCCGCCGGCGAGAGCGAGGATTGCTGCGGTTGTTTTGCTGGGCATGATGATGCCTCCTTTTTTGTCCGGCGGGCTGGTTGCCCGTTCCGGTCTGTTAGGGCGGCGGCCGTTATCCGGCTTCCGCCAGGAAACTGGCGGGGCCGGCGCTACGCAAGCGCCGGCCTTCCGGAATTTACTGCGCCTGTATCTGGAGCTTGGCTTCCGGCAGGGTCAGGTCAGGATTGCTCGCGCAAGCCTGGAGGACCGCGTCGGCGGTGACGTCCATCGCTCCTTCGGTTTCGACCGAGGCAGACGGTTCCGTCGTCGTGCTGGACGTAGTACCGATGTCGACGTCGTCGGCATCGAGGGCTGCGAGCGCCTTGGCCTGCGCGGTTGCATCAAGCGCGGTGAATTCCGCGCATGTCATGTCCTGATCCTGCGCGAATGCCGGTCCGGCAAGGAGGCCGGCCAACATCGAGGCTGTGAGCAATTTTTTCATGATTTTCTCCATGAGGTTGAAATCGCTCCGACCGCCTTTGGCGTCGAAGACACACACCAACCCGCGGGGACGGAAGTTGTTTCCTTAAGAGCGGTAAACTTCAGTAACGATGTTTATTGGGCTGTGAAATCAGTCTTTCCAACACGGCGCCGGCACCTAGCGGAAATGCCGTCGCGCGGCGTACATCACGGAAAGAGGGTCGCTTACCCCGAGATCGCCGAGACCGGGCAGATCCGGATTGGCGATGTTATACCGGCGCATGAGAGCGACGGTGCCTTTGGTCACCGGCGCCAATTCGGCTGCGCCGGCCGTATGCGCGAGCAGCGACCAATGAAGCATGGATCAACGAAAAAACGCCGAAACTCTGGGTATTGCTGTTACACCTATGAACAGTCTGACACGCCGATAAATTCAAGTTAGTCGGACTTCCTCTCCGCCACTGTTATCGCGAAAGCGTTCTCCCGATCCGGCTGTGGCCGGATTTTTCCGTTGTTTTCGGGGGTTATGCGGG
>JBAQHA010000240.1:0-4524 GCA_049288075.1 Oricola sp. | reverse complement strand
GCGAAACGCTTCAAGTCGTCCGGATCGAGCGGCCACGGCATGCCGACCTTGTAGAGCCGGATACCGAACTTCGCCGCCGCCACCTCGTCGATGCCGAGATCGTGCAGCGCCTCGCGCAGGTCGAGATAGTTCTTGCCGGCCGCGACGATGCCGAGCTTCGGCTTGCGTCCGCCGCTCCACACGACGTGATCGATCTTGTTGGCCCGGTTGTAGGCGACCGCCGCCTCGCGCTTGTAGCGGTGCAGGCGTTCCTCCTGCCCGAGGAAATCGATGTCCATGCGGCGGATGTTGAGCCCGCCGGGCGGCATGTCGAATTCCGGGATGACCGGATTGAACCGGTCGAGGCCGGCATGAACCGAAGCCGTCGACTCGATATTGTCCTTGACGCACTTCATCGCCGTCCAGGTGCCGGCGAAGCGGCTGACGGCATAAGCATGCAACCCGTAATCGATGATTTCCTGCACGCCGGCCGGATTGAAGATCGGGATCAGCGTATCGACGAAGGCGAATTCCGACTGGTGCGCGTTGGTGGATGATTCCGCCGTATGGTCGTCGCCCATCAGCGCCAGCACGCCGCCATGCTTCGACGACCCGGCGAGGTTGCCATGACGGAAGACGTCGCCGGTGCGGTCGACGCCCGGTCCCTTGCCGTACCAGAGCGCGAACACGCCGTCATAAGCGCCCTGCCCGCCCAGCTCCGCCTGTTGGGTGCCCCAGCAAGCGGTCGCCGCCAACTCCTCGTTCAGGCCCGGCTGGAACCTGATCGCCGACTGTTCCAGCACCGTGCCCGCCGCCCACAATTGCTGGTCGAGCCCGCCGATCGGCGAGCCGCGGTATCCGGATACGAACCCCGCGGTGTTCAACCCGGCGCGCCGGTCGCGTTCACGCTGCATCATCAGCATGCGCACGATCGCCTGCGAGCCGGAGACGAAGACCTGGTCGCAGGACAGGTCGTACTTGTCTCCGAGCGTCACCGGTCTGAGGGTCATGGCTGTCTCCGCGCCTTGAAATCGGTTGCCGAAATCGTCGTTTCAGGCACCAGTGTTGGGCGTCGGCCGGGCCGCGTCAAATCTTTTCCGTTGTGCAACGCAACAGCGAAAGATCAAGAAAAATCAGGGCCTTCCGGCGCAATAATCGATCAAGCCGGGTGTCGCCGGCGAAACGAAGTCAAAACCCGGCGGAGTAGCCGCCATCCACCGCGATGACACTTGCGGTCATGTAACGCGACGCGTCGGAGGCGAGCAGCAGCAGGGCGCCGTCGAGATCCGACGGTTCGCCGAGCCGCCGCATCGGGATGCGCCCTTTCAGTATCTGGTCGGCGCCCTTGTCGAAATGCGCCCGCGTCATCTCGGTCGGAAACCAGCCCGGCGCGAGCGCGTTGACGCGGATGCCATGGCGCGCCCACTCGGCGGCCTGTACCCGCATCATCTGCTCGAGCGCCGCCTTGGAACCGCCATAGGCGGACAGCCCGGCCGCTGTCCGGTTCGCCAGGACGCTCGTAATATGGATGATAGACCCGCCGCGCTTGTGCCCGCGCATGCGGCGCACCGCTTCCTGCGTGACGCGCATCGTGCCGGCGACGTTGACGTCGAGCAGTTCGGACAGCGCCTCCTCGTCCAGTTCCTCGGCCTTGCCGAACCGGGCGACGCCCGCCGCGTTGACCAGCACGTCGACCGGGCCGAATTCCTTTTCCACCGTGTCGAAGGCGGCCACGACCGTCTCGGTGCGGCGGATATCGCAATCGATATGCATGATCGCCGCCGCCTGCGCGGGCCGCGTGCGGCTTGCCCCGGCCACGCGCGCGCCGCCGGCCGTGAGAATCTCGGCGAAATGCGCGCCAAGTCCCGACGATGCGCCGGTGACCAGACAGACCAGCCCTTCAACGGAGAATATATTGCCCGCCATCCGATTTCCCAGTTTCGGTTCGGACCAATACAGACGCATCGCCTTGCGTCAATCGCCAGCGCGCCATTGTCGCGCCGCGAATTGGTAAAAATTGTTAACCACTCGATTGAGGTTTGGGGCCTCCGATGTTAGCACTCTGGCAATCTGCCGCGACGGCCGGGCCGGACCGTGCATGCTTGCAATGTCAGGCACGGCGGCGCAGGAAATGGAAAGCGGCCGAAAATGCCGCTGGCTGGTCGGACCGGGCCTGCATCTGGGGAGAGAGATGGCTCTATTGCTGAAACTGTCGCGCGCCATAGACGCGGTGACCGCCTTTATCGGCCGGTCCGTCTCGTGGCTCATCCTGATCGCCGTGCTGGTCAGCGCGGGCAACGCAAGCATCCGCAAGATCTTCGACGCCTCGTCGAATGCGTGGCTGGAATTGCAGTGGTACCTCTACGGTACGGTCTTCATGCTGGCGGCCGCCTACACCCTGCAGCGCAACGAGCATGTCCGCATCGACATCGTCACCGCCGGCCTGTCGAAACGGGTGCGCGACTGGATCGACCTGCTCGGGCACATCTTCTTCCTGCTGCCGTTTTGCGGCGTGCTGGGTTACCTCAGCTGGATCTACTTCATTCACTCCGTCAGGAGTGGAGAGATCTCGGTCAACGCCGGCGGGCTTGTGCTTTGGCCGGCGAAGGCGGTCATCACCGCCGGATTCATCCTTCTTCTGGCCCAGGCCTTGTCCGAAATCGTCAAGCGATTCGCCGTCATCCGCGGCCTGATCGAAGACCCGACCCAGCGGCATGAATTGCCGCCGGCCGTCGAGGAACTCGAAACCGGCGCCGATCTGGCCAGGAGGGTGAAGCCATGATCGAGATCATCGCCCACAATCTCGCGCCGATCATGTTCACATCGGTGATGGCGCTTCTGCTCCTCGGCTATCCCGTCGCCTTCACGCTTGCCGCCGGCGGCCTGTTGTATTTCGTCATCGGCGTCGAACTGAGCCAGTACGCGCCGGACCAGATCACCCTCGCCTATCCCCTGATGCAGGCGTTGCCGAACCGCGTCATGGACGTGATGCGCAACGACACCCTGCTGGCGATCCCGTTCTTCACCTTCATGGGGCTGATCCTGGAACGATCGCGCATGGCGGAAGACCTGCTCGACACGATCGGGCAACTGTTCGGGCCGATCCGCGGCGGCCTCGCCTATGCCGTCATCATCGTCGGCGCCCTGCTCGGCGCGACGACCGGCGTCGTCGCCGCCTCTGTCATCGCCATGGGCCTGATCTCGCTGCCGATCATGATGCGCTACGGCTATGACCGGTCGCTGGCGACCGGCACCATTGCCGCTTCCGGCACGCTGGCCCAGATCGTTCCGCCGTCCCTCGTCCTGATCGTCATGTCGGACCAGCTCGGCCGTTCCGTCGGCGACATGTATGTCGGCGCCGTCCTGCCGGCGATCATGATCATCGCCATGTATTGCGCCTACATCTTCGTCGTCACCCTGATCCGCCCGCGGGCGGCGCCGGCGCTTCCGACCGAGTTCCGCACGCTCGGCGGCGGCGTGGTTTCGCTGCTCGTCATGGTCGCGCTGACGGTCGCGGTGCACTACGTGCTCTACAATCACCTCTTCGAGGGCCTGCGCTACGAAACCCGCTTCGTCTGGTCGGCGACGATCGCCACCGCTGTCGCGCTCTGCGTCAGCCTGCTGAACCGCCAGTTCAAGCTCGGCATCATCTCGCGGCTTGCCGAACAGGTCATCATCGTCCTGATCCCGCCTCTGGCGCTGATCTTCCTGGTGCTTGGCACGATTTTCCTCGGCATCGCCACGCCGACAGAGGGCGGCGCCATGGGCGCGACCGGCGCCCTGATCCTGGCCTTCATCAAGCGCCGCCTCACCATGACGACGCTGAAGGAAGCCCTCGATTCCACCACCAAGCTGACATCCTTCGTGATGTTCATCCTGCTCGGCGCCCGCGTCTTCGGCCTGACCTTCTACGGCATCAACGGCAACAAGTGGATCGAGGAACTGCTGCTGGCGCTTCCCGGCGGAGAGCACGGCTTCCTGATCGTGGTGACGATCATCGTCTTCATTCTGGGCTGCTTCCTCGATTTCTTCGAGATCGCCTTCATCGTCGTGCCGCTTCTCGTCGGTCCTGCGGAAGCGCTCGGCATCGACCTGATCTGGCTCGGCATCATTCTCGGCATCAATCTGCAGACGTCGTTCCTGACGCCGCCCTTCGGCTTCGCGTTGTTCTATCTGCGCTCGATTTCACCCTTCAAGGCGTGGAACGACGATGTGACCGGAAAGCGCATCGAGGGCATCCGCACGATCGAGATCTACAAGGGCGCATTGCCCTATATCGTGATCCAGTTCGTCGCGATCATGATCGTGATCTTCTATCCGAAGCTCGTCACGCACTACAAGGACGAGATCAAGCCGATGAACCTCAACGACGTGCAGATCCAGCTGCCCGGCATGGGTGGGCCTTCGGCGCCCGGCACCCCCGGCGGGTACGGACTGCCCGGCGGATTCAACATGGACGGGACGCCGCCGGCAGGCGGCGACCAGCCCGCGATGGGTCTTCCGGGCCTGCCCGGCGGCCTCAACCTCAACGGCGCGCCGCCCGCC
>JBAQHA010000239.1:0-2565 GCA_049288075.1 Oricola sp. | reverse complement strand
GGACTCCACTCGCCCCCTACGCACTCGCCGATCGCTACACGATGGAGAGCGGCCGGGTTTTCCTGACCGGCACGCAGGCGCTGGTGCGCATCGTTCTAGACCAGGCGCGCCGCGACCATGCCGCAGGGCTGAAGACCGGCGGGTTCGTGTCCGGGTACCGCGGTTCGCCGCTCGGCGCGGTCGATGTGGAAATGTGGCGCGCCCGAAAGCTGACCGAGGAGCTCGGCATCGAATTCCTGCCGGCGATCAACGAGGATCTGGCGGCCACCGCGATCCTCGGCTCCCAACAGGTGGAAACCAATCCGGACAAGCAGGTCGAGGGAGTGTTCGGGCTCTGGTACGGCAAGGGGCCGGGCGTGGACCGCGCCGGCGACGCGCTGAAGCACGGCAACGCCTATGGCTCGTCGCCGCATGGCGGCGTCCTCGTCGTCGCCGGCGACGACCATGGCTGCGTATCGTCGTCGATGCCGCACCAATCCGACGTCGCCTTCATGACCTTCTTCATGCCGGTGCTCAATCCGGCATCGATCGCCGAGTATCCGGCCTTCGGCGAGTACGGCTACGCTCTGTCGCGCTTCTCGGGCATGTGGGTCGGCTTCAAGGCGATCTCGGAGACGGTGGAGGCCGGCGCCTCGGTGGAACTGCCCGCGCCGCGTCGCTTCGTCGAACCCGATTTCGCGATGCCCGCCGACGGACTGCATTACCGCTGGCCGGACCTGCCCGGACCGCAGATCGAGGAGCGGATGGAAGCGAAGAAGCACGCCGTCTTTGCCTTCGCCGAGGCCAATCCGATCGACCGTCATGTCTACGATGTCAAGAATGCCCGCTACGGGATCGTCACCACCGGCAAGGGGCATCTCGACCTGATGGAGGCGCTGCGCCTGCTCGGCCTCGGCGAGGATCGCTGCCGCGCTCTGGGGATCGACATCTACAAGGTCGGCATGGTCTGGCCGCTTGCCCGCCGCGACGCGCTGGAATTCGTCAAGGGAAAGGAAGAGGTCCTCGTCATCGAGGAGAAGCGCGGCATCATCGAAAGCCAGTTCAAGGAATATTTCTATGACTGGCCAGGTCACAAGCCGCGCGCCATGGTCGGCAAGCGCGACGAGACAGGCGAACGGCTCGTGCCGTGGACCGGCGAATTGTCGCCACGCCTTTTGGCGGAGGTCGTCGCGCGCCGGCTGGATCCGTTCTTTCCAGACGAGAACCTGCCCGAAAAGGCGACAATGTTGCAGCCCTCGCCCAACCGCCTGATCGCGGTGGCGGGTGCAATGCGCACGCCCTATTTCTGCTCCGGCTGTCCGCACAACACCTCGACGCGCGTGCCCGAAGGATCGAAGGCTCTGGCCGGGATCGGCTGCCATGTGATGGCGACATGGATGGACCGAGACACCTCCTCGCTGATCCAGATGGGCGGCGAAGGCGTCAACTGGGCCGCCTCGTCGGTGTTCACCGGCAAGGGCCACGTGTTCCAGAACCTCGGCGAAGGCACTTATTACCATTCCGGCTCGATGGCGATCCGCCAGGCGATCGCGGCGAAGGCAAACATCACATACAAGATCCTGTTCAACGATGCAGTGGCGATGACCGGCGGGCAGCCCGTCGACGGGCCGATAAGCGTGCAGGCAATCGCGCAATCGGTGCGCGCCGAGGGCGTCGAGCGCATCGCGCTCGTGTCGGACCAGCCGGAAAAGTTTGCGCCAGGCCATTTTCCTTCGCGCGTGACCTACCACAACCGCCGCGAGCTCGACGCCGTGCAGCGCGAGTTGCGCGAAGTGAAGGGCGTCTCGGTGCTGATCTATGAACAGACCTGCGCCACCGAGAAACGCCGGCGGCGCAAACGCGGTACGCTGGAAGACCCGAAACGCTTCGCCTTCATCAACGATCTGGTCTGCGAGGGCTGCGGCGACTGTTCGGTGGAGTCGAACTGCCTGAGCGTCGAGCCGCTGGAGACTCCGTTCGGGAGAAAGCGCCGGATCAACCTGTCGAACTGCAACAAGGACTTTTCTTGCCTGAACGGTTTCTGCCCGAGCTTCGTGACGGTGGAAGGCGCGACGCGGCGCAAGAAGACGCCGGATACGGCCTCGATTTCCGCAAAGGCCGACGCCCTGCCGTACCCCGACTTGCCGACTCTGGAGAAACCGTTCGACCTGCTGGTCACCGGCGTCGGCGGCACGGGGGTCGTCACGGTCGGAGCGATCGCCACCATGGCGGCGCATCTGGAGGGCAAGGGCGCCAGCGTGCTCGATTTTACCGGATTTGCACAAAAATTCGGGCCGGTCATCTCCTATGCGCGCTTCGGCGCTGAGCCTGCGGCAATCAACCAGGTGCGCATCGACACCGGGGCGGCCGATGCGCTGATCGGCTGCGACGTAGTCGTCTCGTCGTCGCCGAAAGCCTCGACCGCCTATCGTCCCGGCATGCGCGCGGTAATGAACACCGCCGAAATGCCGACCGGCGACATCGTCCTGCACCGCGACGCGAGCCTCAGCGTTGGCAGGCGCCTCGATGCGATCGCCGCCGTGATCGGGCCTCAAAATCTCGCCATCACCGACGCC
Source organism: Oricola sp. (assembly GCA_049288075.1). GTDB lineage: Bacteria > Pseudomonadota > Alphaproteobacteria > Rhizobiales > Rhizobiaceae > Oricola. The sequence goes on along the minus strand of JBAQHA010000239.1, from coordinate 10 downwards.
AACAAGCTGG
>JBAQHA010000238.1:0-2381 GCA_049288075.1 Oricola sp. | reverse complement strand
GCCTACATCTTGTTCCAGGTCTGAGACTTGCAGAAGATCTTCAGCGCGCAGCCGGTCATCTTCATCGCCGCGCCTTTCACCGTTGCGGAGCCGGAATAGGTCTTGTCGTCGGCCGGATCGGTGATCGACCCCGAATATTTGCCGCTGCCCGACGGATTCATCTGGCCGATCCGCTTGCCGGCATGGGCGCCGGTCTTGAGCGTGATGCAATAACCGCCGCCGCACGAGGATATGGCTGCCGTCTCGCCGCTCTGGGTGCGCCAGTTGCCCTCGATGGGGTCGGCGAATGCGGGGGCGGCGAATGCGCCTGCGAGTGCTGCTGCAATAACGAGTCTGCGGATCATGTATTCCTCCCGATGGCGGACGCGGCCCGGTGCCGCGTCACGGATTTTGACCGTTACGTAAAAGTAATCGCAAATCAAGCGATTGGAAAGCGGGATTTGGGCCGTTCGCGACCGGGAGGCGGCGGGAATTTCTCCCGTCGTTCCGCCATCACGGTGAACAAAGCCTTTCGCGACGCTGTTCAAACTGTCCGTAAAAAACAGCGGAAATCCCGATATCGCAAGGGTTTGCGTGGTTAACCCGGAGTCAAGTTTACGAAGAATTTGAACTTTGTTTGCCTGACATTAAGCACGCTTTTTAGCGAGCGATTCAACCGCCTGCTGCATGCTCCAAACCATCGAACCGGACCGCGCCAACACGAAAGAAAGGCGGCCTCGGGAGGCGAAACAGGGACGAACGGGAACACGACGATGGCACGCATCGAGATGGAAAATGCAGAAATGGCCGCGCTCGGCGCAGCGAACAATGCCGACATCCTTTTCGAGATGGGCATGATGTATGCGACGGGCCGCGAATGCGAGGTCAACATGATCTCCGCGCACAAATGGTTCAACATAGCGGCGATCAAGGGTTGCCCCCGCGCCGCCATGCTCCGCGCGGAAGTGGCCGAGACCATGACGAAGGCCGATCTCGCCCGCGCCCTGCGCGAGGCGCGCGAATGGATGACCTGCCACTGACGGCAGGCGTCCCGACAGTTCAGTCCGGGGGACCGGCTGCGGGACGGGACAATCCGCGGGCTGTGGGGATGGACCGCGGAATGTTCCGTCCCGGTCTTCCCGACAGGGCCGCACATGGCAGGGTCATCCCGCCGCCTTCAGCGCCTCGGGCAACATGGCCTCCAGATAGTCGAGTTCGTGCGGCAGGCCGCAACTGATCCGGATGCACCGGTCGATGCCCGGCGCCATCGGCTTGCGGATGAATACGTCGCGGGCGTTCAGCTCCTGCAGGATCTTCATCGCGTAGGCGCCGTCGCGGCGGCAGTCGAGCGTGACGAAGTTGGTCGCGGACTCGATCGGCTTCAGTCCGTTGGCGGCGCCGATGGCGGCGATGTGCTTGCGCGCCGCCGCGAATTGCGCGGTCACCTGGTCCAGCCATTTCTGGTCGCCGAGCGCCGCGATCGCCGCGTGCTGCGCCATGACGTTGACGCCGAAATGGTCGCGTACCTTGTGATACTCGGTGCACAGCGCCTCGGGACCGACGATGTAGCCGACGCGCAGGCCCGCCAGCCCGTAAGCCTTGGAGAAGGTGCGCATTCGCACGACATTGGCCCTCGACGTATCGAGCGCCGGAATGGCGGACGCCGGAGCGAGTTCGCCATAGGCCTCGTCGAGAATCAGCAGCGTCTCCTCCGGCAGCGCGTCGATGAAGGCCTCGATCGCCGCCGCGCTCCACCAGGTGCCCATCGGATTGTCCGGGTTGGAGAGATAGACGATCTTCGCGTTCTCGCGCCGCGCCGCGCCGGCGAGCGCGTCGAGATCCTCCCGGTCGTCGCGGTAGGGTACCGTCACCAGCCTTCGGCCATAGCCGTTCACATGGTAGTTGAATGTCGGATAGGCGCCGGCCGACGTGACGATGGCGTCGCCCGCGTCGGAGAAGATGCGCACGGTGACGCCGAGCAGGTTGTCGATGCCCGCGCCGACGACGATCTCGTCCATCGACACACCGTAGAAGGCGGACAGCGCGGTGCGCAGCTCCCAGATTTCCGGGTCGCAGTATTTCCACACGTCCTCGCGCGCCGCGCGGTCCATCGCTCTGATCGCATTGGGCGAGGGGCCGAAATTGCATTCGTTGGCGCCGAGGCGGGCCTTGAACGGCCGGCCGTTCTGGCGTTCGAGCCGCTCCGGCCCGACGAAGGGAATGGTCGCTGGCAGCGAGGCAACGAGCGGATTGGCTTTCGGCATTCTGGTCTCCGGGATTTCGTACTGCCAGCAAGCCTCACTGGACGTTCCTGTCAAGCGGCGAAACGGCACGGACCCGCCCACCTTGACTCCGCGCGACGTCTGTTTCACTCCTATCCCCATATTGTATGAGGATTGCGG
>JBAQHA010000237.1:0-3668 GCA_049288075.1 Oricola sp. | reverse complement strand
CGATCAGCGCTTGCGCCAACACCATCCGTGGCTTGGGCCAGGATACAGCCAACACCGTCAACGCGACGCAGGCAGCCGGCAATACCGTCGCCAACGCGGCCGAATAGTCCTCTGGACAAACGGCCTTCGCGCCGGTTGAACTGGTCCGCGCCGGGCAAGCGGCGACAGGACGGGGGAGATCGGCCCGGATGCGGTTCATCATTTGCATACTCGTCGCGCTTGGGCTCGCTACGTCCATCGCGGCCTCGGCAGACGCGCATGTCCCGCAAGGCGGCAAGCCGCGCACCGGGGGTGCCGGCGTGTCGGTCCTCACTCACGTCGCCGACGCCCGCCGGACGACGCCCGCCGCCTACACGATGCCAGGCCAACCGGAAAAGCCGGCGACCGACGACGGCTCGCCGGCGCGCACCGTCATCGCCTTCGCGGGACAGGGCGTGCTGCATATCCTGGATGGCATCGACCATGTCTTCCTGGTCGTCTGCCTCGCGCTCGGCATCGGCGCGCGCAAGCGGCTGGTCTGGATCGTCACAGCCTTCACGCTCGGCCATTCGGCGACGCTGATCGCGACCTTCCTCGGCGCGACGCCCGCCTGGCCGTGGTTCATCCCGGCGGTGGAGACGGCGATCGCGGCGACGGTGTTCTACGCCGCGGCGGCGGCTTACCTCAGGAAGATGGATTCGATCGCGGTCATCGCCGGAGTCGGCCTGCTGCACGGGCTCGGCTTTTCCTTCGTGCTGGGAGACATTCTCGGACGCGATTCGCCGGACCTGATACCCGCGCTGGCGGCATTCAACATCGGCATAGAAATCGGGCAGCTGATCGTCATCGCGGCGACACTTGCGGCCGTGGCGGTCGTGACCAGGCTTTCGGACACGGCAACGCCGGTGCTGCGCAACGCGGCGCTGGCGGGAATCGCAACCATGTCGGCATGGTGGGTGATCGAGCGGAGCGCGGACCTTCTCGCTTGACGCGATACGCCGCAGAGGCGCTATTTCAGGACGTCTTCGTCCTGCCTTTCGGCGCGGCTTTCTTCCTTGCCTTGCCGGAGCGCGATTTCGCGGGTTCTTCCTCGTCCGGCTGCGCCTCGAGGCGCATCTGGCGAAGCCGCTCGGTCTTCTTTTTCCGGGCGGCCTCGTCGGCCTCCATCATGGAGCGGGCGACGGAATCGGTCGTCGCCTGCCGGCTTTCCAGGCGGGTCGGCTTGAACAGGGTATGTTTGGTCAGATCCGCCAATATGGCTCCTCGCCGGCTCAACGAGCCGGAGCCATGCCCGGACGCGGCTTGCGCTTCGGCGCCGGCAGCAGACCTTCGCGCTGCGCCTGCTTGCGGGCGGCCTTGCGGCTGCGCGAAATGGCTTCGGCCTTCTCGCGGACGCGCTTTTCGGACGGCTTTTCAAAGGCGCGACGCGCCTTCATTTCGCGGAAGAGGCCTTCGCGCTGCATCTTCTTCTTGAGGACCCGGAGAGCCTGGTCGACGTTGTTGTCCCTGACGAGAACCTGCATGTGCTACCCTTCGATTGTTGTGACCGGTGGTCTCATCCGTTGCGCAGATGAACCGGAACGTTGCTGTTGGCGGCGCGATCCCGCGCCGGTTCGATGTCGCCCTCGCTGACGACGCGTTCATTTCGCTCGCGTTCGCCGCGGATCCCGTACTGGACCACACCGTCACGCGGCGGAAGCAGCGCCATGATCTCGAATGCGTCCGGCAATGCGCGCGCCGAGCCGGATCGATTCCGGAGGCAGACGATATCGCCTAACGCGTAGCGATAACCGGACACTCATCGCTCCTTCCGGAACGAAAAAAAGCGGGGAATGCTCCCCGCTTCAACTGGCCTGCGAACGGGAACCGGGCGTCGCGTCTGGCAATGCCGGTTCCCAAGCAAATCAGAGAGCCTTGAGATTGGCAGCCGAGGTGCGGCCGTCGCGACCGGTCTCGAGCTCGTAGCCGACCTTCTGACCCTCGACGAGCCCGCCCATGCCGGCGCGGTCAAGCGCGCTGATGTGGACGAAGACGTCCTTGGAGCCATCTTCCGGCTGGATGAATCCGAAGCCCTTCTGGCCATTGTAGAATTTCACGGTACCTGTGTTCATAAAAGCAGTTCCTAAACGTAAATGGCCGCGCCGCAGCGTGCGGAACGCGATCCGAATATCGAGAATTTGGAGACAACTTGGCGGGTCGGAAGCATTGACGCCGCGAAAAGCCAAACCTGGCCAAAGAAACGATAGGGTGTATATGATTGAAAAATGCGGTTTATTCAAGCCCGAAGCGGATTTTATTTGCTCCGCGGCTAGTGATCGGGCGCGTGCCACTCCGGCGGCTCGATGTCGCGGCGGCGGATGCGCAGCGCCAGGCCGATGGCGACGCCAACGCCGATGGCGACCGTCAAGTCGACCAGAACGGTCAGCAGCATGGTAAGCAGCAGCAGGCCGCGATCGGCGATGCGAACGGACGGCGACAGGCGGGCGGCGATCTCCTTCACCTCGGCCATGTTCCAGGCCGTCAGCAGCAAAATCGCGGCGAGCGCCGGCATCGGCAGGTAGCTCGCCAGGGATGCCGCGAACAGCATGAACAGCAGAATGAAGACCGCATGGGCGATGCCCGCCACCGGCGTCCTGCCGCCGGCGCGCACATTGGTGGCGGTGCGGGCGATGGCGCCGGTCACCGGCATGCCGGAGAACAGCGCTGAAGCCGTGTTGGCGATGCCCTGGGCGACGACCTCGGCATTGGGGCGGTGCTTTCCGGCGACCATGCGGTCGGCGACAATGGCCGAGAGCAGCGACTCGATGCCGGCCAGAAAGGCGATGATCAGCGCCGAGGGGAACAGTTCGGCGAGGGTCTCCGGCGTGATATGCGGCAGGCGCGGCATCGGCAGCGACGACTGGATGCCGCCGTAGCGCGAGCCGATCGTGTCAACCGGCAGCTTGAAGAACCAGACGACGACAGCAGCAATGATCACCGCCAGCACGATGCCCGGCAGGCGCGGCGCGGCGCGGCGGAACAGAACGATCAGGATACCGGTGCCGAGCGTGACCAGAAGCGCGGTCAGGCTGAAGGTGTCGCGCACCGCCCACATGCCCTCGATCTTCGGAACGAAGTCGGCCGGCAGTTTCGTGGCGCGCAGGCCGAAGGCGTCGGCCAACTGGCTGGCGCCGATGATGACGGCGATGCCGACGGTGAAGCCGTTGATCACCGGTTCCGGAACGTGGCGAATCAGGTTGCCGATGCGCAGCCAGCCCGAGACGATCAGGATGATGCCCGCCATGAAGGTGGCGGCGACGAGGCCGTCATAACCATGCGTGGCGACGACGCCATAGACGACGACGATGAAGGCGCCGGTGGGGCCGCCGATCTGGACGCGGCTGCCTCCGAAGAGCGAGATGAAGAAACCGCCGACGACGGCGGTCACGAGACCGGCGCCGGGCGCGGCGCCCGATGCGATGGCGATGGCGATCGACAGCGGCAGGGCGACGAGGGCGACCGTCAGGCCGGCGAAGATGTCGGCGACGAAAGTCGCGCGGTCGTAGCCTTTCAGCGTCGTCAGGATCTTCGGCTGGAAGAGCGGCGCGCGCGGCTGTGGTGCGGGAGAAGTGTTGTTCATTTTTCCGGAAATAACCCCGAATCGGTATATGCGCCCCCGCCGGGCGCCGCGTCAAGCGGCCTTGCCCTTG
>JBAQHA010000236.1:0-2209 GCA_049288075.1 Oricola sp. | reverse complement strand
CCTTTGGAGCTGAACGATAAAACTTGCTCAAACAATGACATAAGCCTATAGTTCAGTCACTTTTTGTGTGATATTCTCTCATGTTATTCAAACGAAATCAAAAACAGGAATGCCGGCACAGGAGGTTGCTACATGTACAATGCCGAGCTGATATCAGTGCTGAATCAATATAAAGTGAGCCACCAGGCCAAATACGGGATTAAGCGTCTTGGCCTCTTTGGATCCACCGTGCGCGGCACCGCCACCGGTCAAAGCGATATCGATATTGTTGTTGAACTGGAAAAGCAGGACCTTTTCTTCATGATCGGTATTAAGCAGGATCTGGAAGAACAGCTTGGATCCAAGGTGGATATAATCAGCTATAGGCCAACAATGAATCCCTTTCTGAAACGCAGGATCGACCAAGAGGCCGTCTATGCATGACCCGGAATTGACGATAGATATTCTGCAACAAATCAACGGGGCGGCGAAAACGATTCTTGCACGTTTTCAACCCATCAGCAGCGTAGAAGACTTTACCCATTCAGACCAGTCAGGCCCTCAGGCTCTACCGCGACCTGGCGGACTGGTATCCGCTGTTGACGCCGGTGGGCGACTACGCAGAGGAGGCCGCCTTCTACCGGCGTTTGTTCGAGGCCCACTGCAAGCGGCCGCCTCGGACCCTGCTCGATCTCGGCAGTGGCGGCGGCCACAATGCCGCCCACTTGAAGGCGGCGTTGGCCTGTACTCTCGTCGACCTGGAATCGGCCATGCTCGCGCTGAGCCGCCGCATCAACCCGGAGTGCGAGCACATTCAGGGCGACATGCGCTCAGTCCGGCTCGAACGCGTCTTTGATTGCGTCCTCGTGCACGACGCAGTCAGTTACATGACCTCGCGCACCGATCTTGCCAGCGCCATTTTCACGGCCTTCGAGCACACCGTCCCCGGCGGGGTCGCAATGTTCCAGCCGGATTTCGTCTCGGAGACCTTCGAGCCGGGAACCGAGACCGGCGGCAGCGACGGGAATGGGCGCGGCCTGCGCTACCTTGAATGGCGGTGGGTTCCCGACTCAAAGACCGATACGTACGTGACAGACATGGCGTACCTCTTGAGAGACGTGAATGGAGCGGCCAAGGTCATCCACGACCGTCACTTGATGGGTTTGTTCCCGAGAACCGTGTGGCTGGAGCTGATCGCGATCGCCGGCTTTGAGCCCATCGTCGTCCCTTTCGAGCACAGCTCTTACAGCAATACCGGGCACGAGGTATTCCTCGGGCTGCGGCCTATCGCCGACGGAGGGGCATAATATGAACGGACCCCCACCGTCCTTCTGGCCGATCTTTTTCGAGCTATACGAATCTCTCCCCAGGCAGGGGCCGGGCAACCGCGCATGCGCCGCGAGGGCCCTTGCTTTCTGTCGCGAGCTTCCTCCCACACCGGCGGTGCTCGATCTGGGCTGCGGCGTCGGCGGGCAGACCCTCCATCTCGCCGATCTTACATCAGGTTCCATCGTGGCCCTGGACAGCCATGCCCAGAGCATCGAGCGACTGCGCGCGACGGTCGCTATGCGAGGGCTCGCCGAGCGGATTCAGCCTATGGTGGGGGACATGGCCGAACCCGGACTGCCGACAGCGAGCTTCGACCTCGTCTGGTCCGAGGGGGCGCTCTACAATATCGGCATCGATAACGCCCTGCGCGTCTGCAGCGGGCTGCTGCGCGCCGGCGGCTACCTCGCCTTCACCGACGCGGTCTGGCGCAGGGACAACCCGCCCCCCGAGGTCAAAGCGAGCTTCGAGGACGACTATCCGACCATGGGCCGGGTTCCGGATGTCTTGGCGGCAATCGAGAGAAGCGGCTTCTCGCTCATCGGCCATTTCACCCTGCCGGACGAGGCGTGGCGGGATGACTTCTACACTCCGATGGAGATTCGTATTGAGGAGCTGCGCGGCAAATATGGGGATGACGACGAAGCGCTTGCCGTGCTTGACCAACTTGCGCAAGAGCCTGAAATGCACCGAAGGTATTCGGACTACTACGCCTACGAGTTCTTTGTGGCGCGTCTGATGTGTTTTACCGTATTAGACCGCCCGATGATCCGCAGCCAGGCAGGCGGCAGCGCCTTGCTCGGACGACATTCTTGAACGAGGGGTTATCGAATGAATGCGCCAGACAGCATTGATGCCGTGTTGGGCGTTGAAGATCTGAGGGCCGCTTTCCTCAGTTACACAC
>JBAQHA010000235.1:0-2559 GCA_049288075.1 Oricola sp. | reverse complement strand
CGTTTGGGATGCTTTTCCGGCCCGCATGAGCGATCATGCGGGCCGTTTGTTTGTGATGTTGCATTTTGATGTCTTGCGCGCCATCGGCGGGGGCTTAAAATCGCGGTGTGAATCCCTAAGTATCTGGAGCGGACGTCCGCTCGGGCGTCGGGAGAACACAGGGCAACGATGGATCACATGCCGGAAAGGATGCAGGCCGGGAATGGCCAGAATGGCGGAGGCGAGGGGCGCGGGACCGCGGTGATCACTCGCACAAAGCCGAAGGTCAAGAAACCGAGCCTCTATCGCGTCCTTCTTTTGAACGACGACTACACCCCGATGGAATTCGTGGTGCATGTTCTCGAACGGTTTTTCCAAAAGAACCGCGAGCAGGCGACACGGATCATGCTGCACGTCCACAACCACGGTGTGGGCGAATGCGGCGTCTTTACTTACGAGGTCGCCGAAACCAAGGTCACTCAAGTGATGGATTTCGCGCGGCAGAACCAGCACCCGCTGCAGTGCGTGATGGAGAAAAAATAATGCCGACATTCACCGCAAGCCTGGAGAAGTCGCTGCATCAGGCACTGACCTATGCAAACGAGCGAGAGCATGAATATGCGACGCTCGAGCATCTTCTTCTCGCTCTCATAGACGATCAGGACGCGAAGGCCGTGATGGATGCCTGCAGCGTCGATACCGAATCGTTGCGCAAGACCGTTCTCGAATATGTCGACAACGAACTCGACAATCTCGTAACCGGCTACGACGAGGACGCAAAGCCGACCGCCGGATTCCAGCGCGTGATCCAGCGCGCCGTCATACATGTCCAGTCATCCGGCCGCGAGGAAGTGACCGGCGCAAACGTGCTCGTCGCGATCTTCGCCGAGCGCGAAAGCCATGCCGCCTATTTCCTGCAGGAACAGGACATGACGCGTTACGACGCCGTCAACTACATCGCGCATGGCATCGCCAAGCGCCCCGGCGCGTCCGTTACCCGGCCGCCTGAAGGCGCCGAGGAAACGGGCCGTGCGGAAGGGGCCGCGTCAGATGGGGAAGAAACGAAGAAGAAGCCTCAGGACGCGCTGACCGCCTATTGCGTAAACCTCAACCAGAAGGCGCGTAACGGCAAGATCGATCCGCTGATCGGCCGCGCGGCGGAGGTCAACCGTACGATCCAGATCCTGTGCCGCCGTTCCAAGAACAACCCGCTTTATGTCGGCGATCCCGGCGTCGGCAAGACGGCGATCGCCGAAGGCCTCGCCAAGCGAATTGTCGAAGGCGACGTACCCGAAGTGCTCTCGAACGCAACCATCTTCTCGCTGGACATGGGCGCGCTGCTCGCGGGCACCCGCTACCGCGGCGACTTCGAGGAGCGGCTGAAGCAGGTTGTCAAGGAACTCGAGGATTTCCCCGGCGCGGTGCTGTTCATCGACGAGATCCACACGGTAATCGGCGCCGGCGCGACCTCCGGCGGCGCGATGGACGCATCGAACCTGCTCAAGCCGGCGCTTTCGTCCGGTGCGATCCGCTGCATCGGCTCGACCACCTACAAGGAATATCGCCAGTTCTTCGAGAAGGACCGCGCTCTCGTGCGGCGTTTCCAGAAGATCGACGTGAACGAGCCGTCGCTCGAGGACGCCATCGAAATCATGAAGGGGCTGAAGCCCTATTTCGAGGAGTTCCACAAGATCAAGTACACCGACGAAGCCATCAAGTCGGCGGTGGAGCTCTCGGCGCGTTATATCAACGACCGCAAGCTTCCGGACAAGGCAATCGACGTGGTCGACGAAACTGGCGCGAGCCAGATGCTGCTGCCGGAAAACAAGCGCAAGAAGTCGATCGGCGTGAAGGAAATCGAGGCGACCATCGCCACGATGGCCCGCATTCCGCCGAAGACGGTCTCCAAGGACGACGAGGAAGTGCTCGCCAACCTCGAGAAGGAACTGAAGCGCGTCGTCTACGGCCAGGATCTCGCCATCGAGTCCCTGTCATCCGCCATCAAGCTGGCGCGGGCCGGCCTGCGAGAGCCGGAGAAGCCGATCGGCTCCTACCTGTTCTCCGGCCCGACCGGCGTCGGCAAGACCGAAGTGGCGCGCCAGCTGGCCGTGTCGCTTGGCGTCGAACTGCTGCGTTTCGACATGTCGGAATACATGGAGCGTCATACGGTCTCCCGCCTGATCGGCGCGCCTCCCGGATATGTCGGCTTCGACCAGGGCGGTTTGCTGACCGACGGCGTCGACCAGCATCCGCACTGCGTGCTGCTGCTCGACGAGATCGAGAAGGCGCATCCGGACCTGTTCAACATCCTGTTGCAGGTCATGGATCACGGCAAGCTGACCGACAATAACGGCAAGCAGGTCGATTTCCGCAACACGATCATCATCATGACCACCAATGCGGGCGCGAGCGAGATGGCGAAAAGCGCGATCGGGTTCGGCAGCTCGAAGCGCGAGGGCGACGATCTGGAAGCGATCAACCGGCTGTTCTCGCCGGAATTCCGTAACCGGCTCGACGCGATAGTGCCGTTCGGTCCGCTTCCGGTTCCGGTCATCCACCGGGTGGTCGAGAAGTTCGTCA
>JBAQHA010000234.1:0-4071 GCA_049288075.1 Oricola sp. | reverse complement strand
TTATTTTTATCCGCGTTATTGAGGTCTAAAATAGTAGATGGTGTAGAAGTTGATGATTTAGTAATAAATATTCTTTTATTTTCTTCTGCATTATGTTTTATGATTTTTGTATTCATGCCAATTACATGGACGATTTTTCTCAAGTCAACGTCGGCAGCAAGACGATATCATATGGAATTTGGCCGTTTGGCCCGCTTGTTATACATTGGCGATATTGACGATCTCGATCGTTAAAGGCCGCCGCCTAAATCAAGGTAACTCCCATGAGCTTTCACGACGTGGTCTTCCCGTCGCGCCTCGCCTTTGGCGCGAGCGGCGGGCCGGAGCGGCATGTCGAGATCGTGCGGGTGGCCAACGGTCTCGAGCAGCGCAATGCGCGCTGGTCGCGGTCGCGGCGGCGCTACACGATATCGACCGGAATCAAATCCTTGGCGGATCTGCACAACCTGCTGCAATTCTTCGAGGATCGCGGCGGGCCGCTGCACGCGTTCCGCTTCCTCGATCCGGTCGATCACGCCTCCGCGCCGCCGGGCGAAACGGTGACGCCGACGGACAGGACGATCGGCGCGGGCGACGGCGCGGCGACGCAATTCCAACTGGCGCTGAACGGAAACCGGACGATTACCAAGCCGGTTGCCGGAACGGTGCGCGTCGCTGTCGGCGGCGTGGAACTCGACCCTTCGGATTTCGCGGTCGATGTGCTGACCGGCGTCGCGACGCTGGCGGTCGCGCCGGGCGAGGGAGTGCCGGTGACGGCCGGATTCGAATTCCACGTGCCGGTGCGCTTCGACAATACCCATCTCGCCGTGACGCAGACTTCCTTCGAGGCGGGCGAGATCCCCGACATCCACCTGTTGGAGGTGTTTCCATGACGGCGCTGCCGGAGGCTTTGCGAGACCATCTCGCGGGCGACCTGACGACGATCTGTTACTCCTGGATCGTCCGGCGCAGGGACGGCGTCGTGCTCGGCTTCACCGACCATGACAGGGCGCTCGACGTTGCGGGCGTGACCTGCGAACCGGCGACGGGCTTCGTCGCCGGCGCGATCGAGAGCGGCCTAGGCTTCGCCGGCGACACGGCGGAGGTGGCGGGCGCGCTGTCGTCCGACGCGATCTCGGACGCCGATATCGAAGCGGGGAAGTATGACGGCGCGGCGGTCGAACAATGGCTCGTCAACTGGGCCGATCCGGGTGAGGCCGGACTGCTGAAGCGCCACGTGATCGGCGAGATCCGGCGCACCGACGGCGCGTTCCGGGTCGAACTTCGGAGCCTGTCGGCGCAGTTCGACGAGCGGCGCGGGCGCTATTTCCTGCGCGCCTGCGATGCGGATCTCGGCGACGCGCGCTGCGGCTTCGACACGGACGCGCCGGGATTTTCCGCGAACGGCGCGGTGGATTCCGTCGGTGGCGGACGGATCGTCGCTTCCGGCCTCGACGGCTACGATGAAGGCTGGTTCGCGCAGGGGCGGCTGACATGGACGTCAGGGCTGCGAGCCGGGACGTCGGCGACGGTCGCGGCCATGCGGGCGATACCGGGCGGGCATGAGGTTTCGCTGTTCGGGCCGGACTTGGCGGGCATCGCGCCGGGCGACGCGTTCACACTGGCGGCAGGTTGCGACAAGCGCTTCGAGACCTGCCGGGGCAAGTTCAATAACGGCCTGAATTTTCGCGGCTTTCCGCACATTCCGGGCAACGACGCTGCGCTGAACTATGCCGATGGCGAAGGCGATTTCGATGGCGGCCCGCTTGTCCCTTGAAGAGACGCGAACCCGCGCGCTCGCCGTCGCCGAAAGCTGGATCGGCACGCCCTACCGGCACCAGGCGAGCCGCAGGCAGGTCGGCTGCGACTGCCTCGGCCTCGTGATCGGTATCTGGCGCGAACTGTATGGCGAAGCCGTGCCGGTGCGGCTCTCCTATTCGCCCGACTGGGCGGAAACATCCGCCGGCGAACCGCTGCTGGAGGCATTGCGAGAGCGCTGCGTCGAACTCGGTTTCGACGAGATGCGGCCCGGTGATGTTCTTGCGTTCCGCTGGCAGGCGGGCGCGGCGGTGAAGCATCTGGCGATCCTCGCGCCGCAAGACCGCATCATCCACGCCTATGAGGGCCATGCGGTGATAGCCTCGGCCTTCGCCCCGTCGTGGCGGCGGCGCCTCGCGGGCGCATTCGCATTTCCCTGACGGTCAGTCGCCCCAACCGGCGATGACGGCATCGACTTCGAGTTCGACCAGCCATTCCGGGTTCACGAAGCGGTCGATCGCCATGATCGTGTCGACGGGGCGGATGTCCCTGAAATATTCCTTGCGCACGTCGATGGCCGCCTTCCAGTTGTTGATGTCGGTGAGGATCACCCGCGTCCTGACGACGTCGTGCAGGCCCGAACCCGCCTGTTCCAGAGCCGTCTTGATGATCTCGATGCACTGACGCGTCTGCGCGGCAACGTCGCCGACGCCGACGGTCTTGCCGTCCGCGCCGACCGGGGCGGTTCCGCCGATCGATATGAATGGGCCGACCCGGACCGCGCGGCTGAAACCGACGATCGCTTCCATCGGGTTTCCGTTGGAAATCAGTTCCCTGTCGTAGCTCATGGCACGCACCTCCTGCTGCATGCCGTAGCGTAAGGAAATTTGGCGGGATCATCCACACTTACCGGCTGGGCGGACCGGTATTTCTCGTTGCGACTTTGGAGGAAATGGCATGGCGACCCTGCTGCTGCAGGCCGCGGGCGGGCTGCTCGGCGGCGTTTTCGGCGCGACCGGCGCGGCCATCGGCACTGCTGCCGGCGCGCTGGCCGGCTACGCGCTCGACACGGCGCTGATCAACTCGACCCGCCACATCGAGGGCGCGCGCCTGTCCGGCGCGCGGCCGCTGACGGCGGAGGAAGGCGCGGCGATGGCGCGCGTCTACGGACAGGCGCGCATCTCGGGCACGGTGATCTGGGCGACGCGCTTCGAGGAGACGGCGCGCACGGAACGGCAGGGCGGGAAGGGCGGGCCGAAGGTCACGACCTATTCCTACTACGCCAATCTGGCGATCGGCCTCTGCGAAGGGCCGGTAGCGGCGGTCAAACGCATCTGGGCCGACGGCAAGGAACTGGACCTGACCGGCATCACGTTTCGCTTCTACCCTGGCGACGAGGACCAACTGCCCGATCCGCTGATCGAGGCGAAGCAGGGGGCGGGCCTCGCGCCCGCTTTTCGCGGCACGGCCTACTTGGTGCTGGAGAGGCTCCCGCTGGAGCGTTTCGGCAACCGCGCGCCGCAATTCCAGGTCGAGGTTATCCGCCCGGTCGGTGAACTGGAGCAACAGGTGCGCGCGGTCTGCGTCATCCCCGGTTCGACCGAGCATGGCTATGCGCCCGATCTGGTGACCGCGACGCCGCGCAAGGGCGAGACGCGGGAACTGAACCGCCACGTGCTGCATGCGGGTTCGGACTGGGAAGCCTCCATCAACGAGTTGCAGGCGGTTTGCCCCAATCTCGAACATGTCTCGCTGATCGTGGCCTGGTTCGGCACCGACCTGAGGGCGGGGCAGTGCAGGCTGCGGCCGGGGGTGGTCTCGGCTTCCGGCGGCGGCGAGAGCCAGGCGTGGAGCGTCGCCGGCATGGGGCGGGGTCATGCCGGCGTGCATGTCGTCAGCCTGTCCGGCGGCAAGCCGGCCTATGGCGGCACACCGTCCGACGCGAGCGTGATCGCGGCAATTGCCGATCTGAAATCGCGCGGACTGAATGTAGCGCTCTGCCCCTTCATCCTGATGGACGTGCCGGCGGACAATGCGCTTCCGGACCCGTGGTCGGAAGGCTTTCAGCCGGTCTATCCGTGGCGCGGGCGGATCACGTGCGATCCCGGGATTGGCCGGCCGGGAACGGCCGACCAGACGGCCGCAGCCGCCGCACAGGTCGCGGATTTCACTGACGGTCCGGAGGGTTACCGCCGGATCGTGAATCACTATGCGAGCCTCGCCGTGACGGCTGGGGGTGTCGACGCCCTTGTCATCGGCACGGAAATGCGCGGGCTGACGCAGGTGCGTGACGACGCGGGCGCATTTCCCTTCGTCGTGGCGTTGAAGGCGGTG
>JBAQHA010000233.1:0-2978 GCA_049288075.1 Oricola sp. | reverse complement strand
GTCGCCGACCGGGGTTTCGAGCGAGATCGGCTCCTTGGCGATCTTGAGGACCTTGCGGACCTTTTCGAGCGGCATGGCGAGCTTTTCGGCCAGTTCCTCCGGGGTCGGCTCGCGGCCGATCTCGTGCAGCATCTGGCGCGAGGTGCGAACGATCTTGTTGATCGTCTCGATCATGTGCACCGGGATGCGGCTCGTGCGGGCCTGGTCGGCGATCGAACGGGTGATCGCCTGCCGGATCCACCATGTCGCGTAGGTGGAGAACTTGTAACCACGGCGATACTCGAACTTGTCCACCGCCTTCATCAGGCCGATATTGCCTTCCTGGATCAGGTCGAGGAACTGCAGTCCGCGGTTGGTGTATTTCTTGGCGATCGAGATGACGAGGCGCAGGTTGGCCTCGACCATTTCCTTCTTGGCGATGCGCGCCTCGCGCTCGCCCTTCTGGACCTGGTTGACGATCTTGCGGAACTCGGCGACCGAGATGCCGGTCTCCGTCGACAGTTCCTGGATCTCGGACCGCAATTCGTCGATCGTCGCCATTTCCTTGGCGAATTCGCGCCAGCCGCGCGCGGTCAGGCCGGAGACGCGGTCGACCCAGTTCGGGTCGAGCTCGGAGCCGTGGTAGCGCAGCAGGAACTCGTCGCGCGCCACGCCATAGCTTTCGGCGAGACGCAGCAGGCGGCCCTCGTTCTGCACCAGGCGCTTGTTGATCGAATAGAGCTGTTCGACGAGCGCCTCGATGCGCTGGTTGTTCAGCGACAGCGACTTCACATAGGTGATCAGCTCGTCCTTGAGCTGCTTCAGGCGCTTTTCCTGGCTCGGCGACAGGGCGTCCGAGTCCGACAGCGACGATTCGACGTGCTGGTCCTGCAGCTTGCGCAGCTTGGAATAGGTCGAGGCGATCGAGTCGAGCGTGATCATCACGCCGGGGCGAAGCTCGGCCTCCATCGCGGCGAGCGACAGGTTGACCTCGTCCTCGTCGTCTTCCTCTTCCTCGGGCTGGCCCTCGCCGCCGACATTGGTGATGTCGTCGTCGTGGCGGCGCGGGGCGCGCAGCGCGCGTTCCTTTTCCTCGCGTTCCTTCTTGGCTGCCTCGATCTCCTCGGGCGTCGGCACCTTGGGCGCCTGCTTGGCCTCCGGGCCGGCATAGGTGGCCTCGAGATCGATGATGTCGCGAAGGAGGATGTTGCCGTCGTTCAATTCCTCGCGCCAGATGATGATGGCCTGGAAGGTGAGCGGCGACTCGCACAGGCCGGCGATCATCGTCTCGCGGCCGGCCTCGATGCGTTTGGCGATGGCGATCTCGCCCTCGCGCGACAGAAGCTCCACCGTGCCCATCTCGCGCAGATACATGCGCACGGGGTCGTCGGTGCGGTCGGTCGGCTCCTTCTTGCGGGCGGTCGACGCCAGCGCGCTGCCGCTGGTCGTGGCGAGCTCGGTCGAGCCTTCCTCTTCGTCGCTGGCGGCGTCGTCGTTCGAGTCGCCCTCGTTGTCGTTGTCGTTGTCGACCTCGTCATCCTCGACGACGTTGATGCCCATCTCGGACAGCATCGACATGGTGTCCTCGATCTGCTCGGAGGTCACCTCCTCCGACGGCAGCACGGCGTTCAGCTCGTCCATGGTGACGTAGCCGCGCTTCTTGGCGACGCGCAGCATCTTCTTGACGCTGTCCGCGCTCAAGTCCAGCAGCGGGCCGTCCGGCGCCTGATCCTGCGTGCTATCCGCTTCGTTCTTTTCTTTTGTCTTTGTTGCCATGAAAGTCTTGTCTCCGGCGACGATGGTCGAGGGCCGCGTTCCCGCCTAGTCACGCCACCATTCCGGTGAGCGTATTGTTCCCGATCCCGCGTTTTGCAGAACCAGCCATAGGCGAAGCGTGTTAATTGCCAATTACCCTTATTTAGGCGCAGTTCGCGTCAATCCAACACGACGCTGCGTAAAAACGGTTTTCTTGACTGACAATACTCGGAACCCCGACCGCGGACGCCCTTGATTCCCGTGATTCGGCTGTGCGTCAACACCCTTGTTGGCGAATCGTTCAAAAAACGGGGTGTCCGCGAAAGCTTCCACACGACAGACGCGGCGGCGAATCAGCCGGTTCCCGTCAGGCCGGTCGCTGCGATCCGGTTTCGGCCCAGCATGTCGTGCCATTGCCGGGGGCCATGTCCGCTCTGCTTGCAGGCCGCCGCCAGCACCTTGCCGCTGGCGACAGCGGCTTCCAGCGCATCGTTCGGCTTTCCTGCCTCGATGCCGATCATCGCGCAGAGATTGGCGAGCTCGCAGCCGCGCTGCGCGACCTCCGGCCACGTCCGGCGCGCGACCATCGAGACATCGAGCCAGCGGGCGCCGAAGGGCGGCAGCGAGGCGGCCTCGGCGGCGAGGTCCAGCGCAACCTGTTCGAAATTGGTGTGCGACGCGACGATCTTCCCGGCGGTCAGCCTGAGCAGCGGTTCCAGCACAGCCTTGAGCGGAACGGCTTTGCGCATGTCGCGCTCCGCGATGCCGTGCATCGAGGTGTTCAACGCATCGAATGTCTGGCCGGAATCGACCAGCCGCCGCCATGTCTGGGCCAGTTCGCCGTCGCGAAACAGGGCCAGACCGATCTGGCAGATCGAAGCCGGGTCGGAATTCGCCGTCTCGACGTCGATGGCGAGATATGCCGTGCTCTCAAGCGGCAATAAGCGGTCCCATCCCCTTTGTTGCCCATTATCGCCGATCATTGTGGGGGCGGCGGACAGGTGTGTAAACCTTCCCCCGACTATCCATTAGAATGAACGTGTCGGCCGGCCGGACGAAACGCCGAAGCCTTCGACCAGCGCTTCGAGCGATTCGGTCTCGTGGATCTCCTTCTGGAGGTCGGCGAGGCGGCCGAGATTGAAGTCGCTGGCGTCGCGGCCGAGCGCGGCTTCGGCGGCGCGCAATTCGCGGCGCAGCGTGCGGGCGCGGCGATGCAGGTGCAGCGCCTGGTTGAAGCCCTCCAG
>JBAQHA010000232.1:0-3679 GCA_049288075.1 Oricola sp. | reverse complement strand
GCCGAGAAGGTCGAGACCGGCATCACCAAGGCCGACCGCAAGGAGATCGCCGACCAGCTTTCGGCCATCCTGACCGACACCTATTTCCTGGTTATCAAGACCCACGTCTACCACTGGAACGTGGTGGGTCCGCTGTTCCATTCGATCCATGTGCTGACGGAAGAACACTACCAGGAGTTGTTCGCCGCCACCGACGTGATCGCCGAACGCATCCGCGCGCTGGGTTTCCATGCGCCGGTCTCCGACGCGGCCGGACCGGACAAGGCCGTCGTCTCCCTGAACATCGGCGCGAAGACGGCGCATGACATGGTCGCCGACCTCGTCGCCGATCACGAGGCGGCGATTCGCAAGATGCGCGATGCGGCCGAAACGGCCGAAGAGCACGGAGACCTCGTCACGAACGACATGCTCGTCGCCCGCCTGACTTTCCACGAGAAGGCAGTGTGGATGCTGCGTTCCCTGATCACAGAGTGAGCCAGGCGGAACCCCCACCCGCTACGGCTGACCAGCGCCCGCCGGGCTCCTTTCCGGCGGGCGTTTCGTTGCGCCTTCAGATGAACGGCCGGGCGATCTCGGGCAAACCGGTCCAGCCGGATATTTCCTTCAGCATGTCGATGTCCTTGATCTCGAAGCCGGAGTCGAGCCAGGCGATGGCGTTGCAATTGCCCAGCTTGCGCAGCGTCTTGTTGGTATGCACCAGCGAAAGGCCGAGCGTGTCAGCCACATGCTGCTGGGTCAGCGGGGCGATGCGCGACTTCCGGGAGAACAGCTCCACGGCCGCCGCCCGGTCATGCAGGAAGGCGAGGAGGTAGGCGGCGCGCTCGATCGCCGAACGGCGGCCGATCGAAAGCAAATGCTCGTCCAGCATCTGTTCCTCGCGCGCCGCCAGCCAGGTTATGTCGAAGCCGAGTTGCGGGTATCTCTCGTAAAGCTCGAACAGCCGGTTGCGTTCAAAGACGCAGAGGATCACGTCCGATAACGCCTCGACCGAGTGCTGCATCTCAGACAGCACCGAACTCTGCAGCCCGATAAAATCTCCAGGCAGGACATAGTTGAGGATCTGCCGCCGGCCATCTTCCAGCATCTTGTATCGAAATCCCCATCCGGAAATCACCGTGAAGAGATGGGCGCTGTTCGTACCTTCGAGCAGAATCGTCGAGCCGGTATCGCTGACCAGTTCGCCGCGCTTGAAAGTCGCGACATAGTCCAGTTCCTGTTCCGTGAAAGAGCGAAAATGACCGCTGCAATGTAAGGGGCACTTGTCGCAGGGAATATTTCTTGTCGATTTCGGGGGAGATGTATCCATTGCGAGACAACCTCTTGCGACAAATTGGCATTCCGCTAGGGCACTGTGTCTTTTTTTAATGACCGGACGTCAAACGCCGATCATAGCTGATGAGCTAACCAGACGCGGGAGTTCGACGTTTGCTATCGGGCAAGTCAATTCTGATCGTCGAAGACGCGGCTCTGATCGCGGTCGACATCGAAACGGTACTGAACGAACTCGGCGCCACGCATGTCTCGACCGAAGGTGGCGGCGAAAGCAGCGCCTCGGCGCCAAGACGCTTCGACCTCGCCGTCATTGATATCCGCTCCGCGGTGGCGCTTGAAAACGATCTCGTAGGCGAACTCGACAACGGCGGCGTGCCAGCCATCTTCCTGACGACCGACTCTGAGGGCAACGGCATCCCGCGCTTCTCCGGCCGCTTCGAGATCGTCCAGAAGCCGTTCACTTACGAGGACCTCTGCGCGGCCATCGCGCGGCTCATCGACTGATCAGGCCGCGTTACCGACCAAAGGGCGGTTCATGACGTGGGTCGAAACGCTGTCCGGACCGTATTCGCTGCTATCGGTGATCCCCAGCAATTCGCCGAGCCGCGTCCGCGCGCGCGACACCCGGCTCTTGACCGTTCCGATCGCGCAGCCGCAGACTTCGGCGGCTTCCTCGTAGGATAGCCCGGTGGCGCCGACGAGGATGATCGCCTCGCGCTGGTCTGCGGGAAGCTTGGCAAGCGCGACCTGGAAATCCTGCACGTCGAGCTTGCCGCCCTGTTCCGGATGAACCGCCATGGCCGCAGTCAGCGCGCCGTCGGCGTCGGAGACTTCCCGTCCCCGCTTGCGCATCTGGCTGTAGAACTCGTTGCGAAGGATCGTGAACAACCATGCGCGCAGATTGGTGCCGGGTTGGAACGACGCCTGCTTGTCCCAGGCGCGCACCAGCGTCTCCTGCACCAGGTCATCGGCCTTGTCGGCCGCACCGCACAGCGAAATGGCGAAAGCGCGAAGATTGGGAATAACCGCGACAATTCCGTCCTTGAAGGCGAGCGGCTCAGTCATGATCGCTATCCTTGGAAGGCTTCTTTTCCGCGGCCTCGAGCCGGTTCAGGAGGTCCATGAAACGGTCGGGCACCGGTTCGTTCAAGACATGGTCAAACTGCGCGCGCAGCTTCTTGCCGATGTGCGACGCCGCGAGATCGTCCAGTTTCGGCGGCTTTTTGTTTTCATGCGGCATTTCGTGATACGCCTGATTTTGTGTTGCGGTCATTGCCTCTTGCCTACTCAATTTACGTCACAACGCAGCAGAGTGAAGTTGGTTGCAAAAAAGTCGGAACTTTTCTTTTTGGTGAGCGTTTTGAAGTCAGCAAAGTGACAACCAGGAGGGAACAGAATGTCGCTCGCAAAAGAATTGTCGGGGCATATCCCCTATCTGCGACGTTACGCGCGCTCGGTCATGGGATCTCAGGCGAGCGCAGACAACTACGTCGCCGCCCTGCTTGAGGCACTCATTTCCGAGCCATCCTCATTGCCGAGCGGGCACGATACCCGTTCGGCGCTGTACCGCATGTTCGTGTCGCTGTGGTCGTCCATCGACATCAACCTGCGCGACCATCAGTCCGCCGGTGTCGAGAGCAGCGTCACGCGGAACCTGCAGGCGATTTCGCCGCTGCCGCGCCAGGCATTCCTTCTGGTCTTCGTCGAGGGCTTTGCGCGCGACAAGGCCGCCTATATTCTCGGCGTCGACGAGGACGAACTCGACAACCTGCTCGACGAAGC
This sequence comes from Oricola sp., assembly GCA_049288075.1. Taxonomy (GTDB): domain Bacteria; phylum Pseudomonadota; class Alphaproteobacteria; order Rhizobiales; family Rhizobiaceae; genus Oricola. The sequence continues at coordinate 625 of JBAQHA010000232.1, read as the reverse complement.
CCATCGCGACATCGCTGCCCAGGTGGCGACGAAGGTTCTCATCATCGAGGACGAACCGCTGATCGCGATGGACATCCAGGCTATGGTCGAAGATCTCGGCCACAAGGTTACCGGCATAGCGCGCACGCATTCGGAAGCGATCAAAATGGTCGCCGAGGAGCGGCCCGGCATCGTGCTGGCCGATATCCAGCTCGCCGATGGAAGTTCCGGTCTCGACGCCGTCAACGAAATCCTGCAGCAACTGACGCTTCCGGTGATCTTCATCACCGCCTTCCCTGAACGACTGCTGACCGGCGAACGCCCTGAACCCGCATTCCTCGTGACGAAGCCGTTCGAGCCGTCGGCCGTATCGGCGCTGATCAGCCAGGCGCTGTTTTTCCGGGAAGATGTGAAGAACGCGGCATAAAAGCCGCGTTGGGGGGAACCGGAGGGGCGGATGAACGTTATTCCTTTGCGTAACAACAAGGAGATACGTCATGCTTGGATGGGCACTTACCTTCCTCGTGGTCGCTCTGATCGCGGCTGCTCTCGGTTTCGGCGGCATCGCCGGCGCATCGGCGGGAATCGCAAAGATCCTGTTCTTCGTGTTTCTGATCCTCTTCGTGGTCAGCCTCGTCGCCCGAGC
>JBAQHA010000231.1:0-2411 GCA_049288075.1 Oricola sp. | reverse complement strand
GCTATGGAGGAAGGCGGCAGGGCGGACACCGCGAAGCGCCCGTGCCCGGCGCCGCCGCTCGCCGCGCGGCCGCAATCCCTGTCGGTCACCGAGGTCGAGACGCTGATCCGCGATCCCTATGCGATCTATGCGAAGAAAGTGCTCGGCCTGCGCCCGATCGAGGAACTTGTGCGCGATCCGGGGGCAGCCGAGCGCGGCTCGCTGTTTCACGCGATCTTCGAGCATGTGGTGATCGAGAAGGTCGATCCGCTCGCGCTCGACGCGCTGGAGCGGACGCTGGCGATCGCCCGCAGCCTGTTTGACGCGGAGAACCTGCCGCCCGACATCCGCGCCGTCTGGTGGCCGCGCATCGAGGCGGGCGTCGCGGGCATCGTCGCTTGGGAGGCGGAACGCGCCGGCGCTGTCGCCGAGCGCTTCGCCGAGATCGAGGCCGACCGCACCGAGGTCGTACCTACCGGGGTTGCCCTGACCGGCCGCGCCGACCGCATGGACCGCCGCCGCGACGGAACGATCGACATCGTCGACTTCAAGACCGGCGCGCCGCCGACAGCGAAAATGGTCAAGGCGTTGTTCGCGCCGCAATTGCCGCTCGAAGGCGCGTTGTTGGCACGCGGCGCGTTCTCGAAGATCGGTGAAGCCGGGGTCGCCGGCATGGCCTATGTCCAGGTCGGGTCGAAAGGGTCGGTGACCGAACGCAACGTGTTGAAGGGCGACAAGACCGCCGGCGACATCGATCCGGCGGAAATCAGCGAGGCCGCCTGGGAAAAGCTGTCGGAAATGCTGGCCTGGTACGGATCCGAAACGAACGGATATCTGTCGCAGCGCATGCCGCAGAAGCTGCGCGGCCGGCTCGGCGACTACGACCATCTCGCCCGCGTACACGAATGGCGCTCCGGCGGCGGAGACGGCGATGAGTGAAGGCAGGCGCAAGGTCGTACCGGACAGGTATACGCTCGACCAGCAGGCGGTCGCCGCCCGCCCGGACACCTCGGTCTGGGTGTCGGCCAATGCCGGTTCCGGCAAGACCTATGTGCTGGCGACCCGCGTCATCCGGCTGCTGCTCGCCGGCACCGACCCGTCGCGCATTCTTTGCCTGACCTACACCAAGACCGCCGCCGCCGAAATGAAGGATCGCGTCTTCAGACGCCTCGGCGAGTGGGTGACCATGCCGGAAGCTGACCTGCGTAAGGTGCTGTCCGAACTCGAGGGCAAACAGCCCGACGCCAGGAAGGTCGCCTTCGCCCGTTGCCTCTTTGCCCGTGCACTGGAGACGCCCGGCGGACTGAAGATCCAGACCATCCACGCCTTCTGCGACGCGCTGCTGCACCGCTTTCCGCTCGAGGCGAACGTGCCCGGCCATTTCGAGCAGCTCGACGATGACATGATCGCGGCGCTGATCGGCGAGGCGCGCGCCGAGATGCTGGCCCGCATCGACCAGGGCGGAATAGTCGATGTAGCGCAAGCCTTCCGCACCGTGATCGACCTTGCCGGCGAGACCGGCCTCGACGAACTGCTCGACGAGGCGGTGCAGAACCGCTCGAAGCTTGGCGAATTTCTGCGTGACCTGAATCCGGCTAACGACCGTCGTGTCTGGTACCGCGACGCTTTCGGATTCTCCGAAGTGGATACGCCGGAGCACTTCGCCGCGGACGCCCTGAAGACGATGCGGGAGAACGCCCCTGCGATGCGTGCCGTACTCGATGCCGCGACGGGTGTTTCCACCAAGACGGGTCGGGTTTTCGCGGAAAGCTACCTCGCGGCGCTCGACGCTTCCGACGCTTTCTCCGCCTTCGAGGAACTCTTCCTCACCAGGGCCGGCGCGCCGCGGTCCACCGGCAACCTGATGAAGGATCAGGCCGTTCAGCAGGTCTCCGGTTTCGAAGCCGCCCATGGCGCCGCGCTTGCCGCCCTGACGGAAGCGCGCGACCGCATCGCGCTGCTCGCCCAGATCGAAAATACGCTCGCGGCCCTGACCATCGTCGACCGGCTGTTGTCCGGCTACGAAAGACTGAAGCGGGCGCGCGGCTATCTCGATTTCGACGACCTGATCGAGCGCACCGCCAATCTGCTCGCACGCAACGAGGTCGGCGCCTGGGTGCGATACAAGCTCGACCAGGGCATCGACCACATCCTAGTCGACGAGGCGCAGGACACCAGCCCGACCCAATGGGCGGTGATCCGCAAGCTGTCGGAGGAGTTCTTCGCCGGCGAAGCGGCGCGCGATGTTCGCCGCACGCTGTTCGCCGTCGGCGACGAGAAGCAGTCGATCTATTCCTTCCAGGGCGCCGATCCGGCGATTTTCCGCGAGGCGGGCGAGGAGGTGCGCAGGCAGGCGCTGGCGGTCTTCGGCGAAGAAGGCTTCCGCGACGTTCCGCTCCAGACCTCCTTCCGATCGACGCAGGATATCCTGG
>JBAQHA010000230.1:0-1621 GCA_049288075.1 Oricola sp. | reverse complement strand
GATCCACCTGGTCCGACGGGCTCATCGCGATGCTCCTGTTTCCGCGCTTCTCGTTATTCCCCCGGCAAGACGAACTCGTCCTGATCCTTCAGACTGGCGAGTTTGCTGCGCGCGGCGGCCAGACGGCTCATAACCGTCCCCACCGGCACGTCCAGCACATCGGCAGCTTCACGATAGGCCATGCCTTCCCCATAAACCAGAAACACCGCTTCGCGTTGTCCGTCCGGCAAGCGTTCCACCTCTTTCAACACCTGACGCGCCAATAAATTCGTTGTCATCTCGCCAATTCCGTCCGTCACCAGCGCGATTTCAGCATCGACCTGTCCGTGGCCCTCGCGGACGCGGCGCGATCGGAGTTCATTTTTCCAGATGGAACTCAATATGGTGTACGCCCAGCGCGAGAGCTGGGTTCCGGGCTGAAACTGGTCGCATTTTTCAAGCGCACGCAGGCACGCGGCCTGCACCAACTCGTCCGCCGTGTCGGGATTGCCGGTTAGCACGACGCCATAGCGCCATAGCCGCTTCATCAGCGGCGACAGCCCTCCGTGGACTTCCTGACATCCCGGACTTAATTCGCTACTGGTCATGGCTGCCCCGAGCCGTCCTTGCCCAAATTTGTTTTTGCCGCACCCTCTCCTCTATAGCCGATTTGGCCGGAAGCCAAGAAGATCAGAGGAAAAACTTCTCATGCGGACCGGAGAGTCGAAAAAGGCTGGCATGAAGGCATCAGCGGTATAACTATCGGGCAGAATCACGAGGCAACAGGGACCGACGCGATGAGCAAAACGTTAGACGATGTGCTGAACCATCTCAATGCATCGACCGGCGACGCGCTGGAGCGGCTGTTCGCGCTCCTGCGCATTCCGAGCATCTCGACCGATCCGGCCTTTGATGAAGCCTGCCATCAGGCTGCCGGTTACTGCGCGGATCAGCTCTTGGCGCTCGGCTTCGAGGCGCGGGTACAGCCGACGGCGGGCAAGCCGATGGTGGTGGCGCATTGGAAACATTCCTCCGGCGCCGCGCGGCATGTACTGTTCTATGGCCATTACGACGTCCAGCCGGTGGACCCGCTCGATCTGTGGGACGCGCCGCCTTTTGAGCCGCGCATCGCCGACGACAGCGAAAACGGCAAGGTCATCGTCGCCAGAGGCGCGAGCGACGACAAGGGGCAGCTCATGACCTTCATCGAAGCCTGCCGGGGATGGAAGGAGACGACGGGCAGTCTGCCTTGCTCGGTTTCGGTTCTGCTCGAAGGCGAAGAAGAATCCGGCAGTCCCAGCCTTCCCGGCTTCCTCGAAGCCCACAGCGAGGAGCTGAAAGCGGATCAGGCGCTGGTCTGCGACACCAGCCAGCTCGGCCCCGACCAGCCCGCGATCACCACGAGCCTGCGTGGCCTTGCCCATGCGGAAATCGTGCTCAAGGCGGCGAATCGCGACCTGCATTCGGGACATTATGGCGGGGCGGCGTTGAACCCGATCCGTGCGCTGACGCAGATTCTCGGCGATCTGCACGATGCCGAAGGTCAAGTTCAGATACCCGGATTCTACAATGGCATCGTCGAGCCGACCCAGGAGCAGCGCGCGCAATGGGATACCATCGGCGTGACAGCGGAGAACTTCCT
>JBAQHA010000229.1:0-4958 GCA_049288075.1 Oricola sp. | reverse complement strand
CGCATGTCCTGCACGAATCCTATCGCGGCATCAATCGCCATGTCGCCAGCGAACGCGGCAAACTGATCCCCGGCGTCCTGAAGACCTGCCGAACGCTGCGCGAACGCGACATCGCCATCGGCACGACGACCGGCTATTCGCGCGACATCATGGAACACGTCATCGCGGTGGCGCGCGCCCAGGGCTTCGAGGCGGACGTCGTGGTCTGCGCCGACGACGTGCCGGTGTCGCGGCCGTCGCCGCTCGCGGTCTATGACGCGATGGTGTCGCTCGGCGTCTACCCGGCTTCGGCGATGATCAAGGTCGACGACACGGTGCCGGGTCTGATGGAAGGCAAGGCGGCCGGCACGTGGACAGTCGGCGTCAGCGAAACAGGAAACGAAATCGGACTGAGCGAGGAGGCCCTTGCCGCGTTGCCGGCGCGCGAACGGATCGATCTCGCCAATGTGGCGGCGAAACGGCTGACGGATGCCGGGGCGGATTATGTCGTCGGTTCGATCGCCGAGATCCCGTCGATCGTCGACGACATCAACGAGCGGCTGGCCGACGGCGAGCGGCCGGAACTGTTCGAGTACGAGCCGGAAGCCGCATGAAGGCTAAGACAACGGCCCATTTTCATTACGCCGGATAAAGAAATATCGCCCGATTTCGCATGGTTGTCATACGCGAAGCGTAGCAGGATCGAACCTGACCGAGAGGCTGATTCGCCGCCATGCGCTACGCAATCTATTTCACGCCGCCCCGCGACAACGAGTTGACCCGCGCCGCTTCAGCGTGGCTAGGGCGCGATGCGTTCTCCGGTCTGACGCTGCCGCATCCCGAGCGCACGGGTCTCGCGCTGGGCGAACTCGCCTTCTTCACGGCGGTACCGCGCCGCTACGGTTTCCATGGCACGCTGAAGGCGCCGTTCCGGCTCGCCGACGGGGTGAAGGAGAGTGAACTCCTGCATCTGGCGGAACAATTCAGCCGCGAAATCAATCCCGTCGTCATACCGCGCGCGATCATCTCGCGCATCGGCGGCTTCTTCGCCATCGTGCCGGAGGACCCGAGCCGGGCGCTGAACGAGCTTTCCGATCGCGTCGTCGCGGTATTCGACAAGCTGCGCGCGCCGCTGACGGAAAAGGAATTCGAGCGCCGCGATCCGGAAAAGCTGTCGACGTCGCAGCTGCGCAACCTGCAGAACTGGGGCTATCCCTACGTCTTCGACGACTTCCGCTTCCACATGACGTTGACCGGCCATGTGGAAGCGTCCGACCGGCCGCGCGTGGAGGCCGCGCTGGACAGGCATTTCCATGCGCTTCTCGATGACCCGCTGACGATCGATCACCTAGCGGTATTCGTCGAGCGCGAGAACGGGGCGCCTTTCGAGGTGCAGTCGCTGTTCCAGATCGCGGCGGGCGGCAAGCGCCGCTTCGCCTGACGCGGCGCGGCAGCGCGCGCGATTGACGTCAAAACCTGTTTGCCATACTCCACTTTGCCTGGATCCAACGCAATCGGGCAAACGACGCCAACCGTGTTTCACTTCCCCCTCAAGACGCTGGCCTGGATGGGCGCGGGGCTTTGCATCGTCCCGATCGTCGCCGTCGGCGTCGCCGCGGCGGGAGGGACGCTGGATACCTGGACCCGGCTGTGGGACACGGTGCTGGCCGGCTACATCTGGAATACGGTGCAGCTTGCCTTTTTCGTCGGCATCGGCACGGCGGCGGTCGGCTCGGGCGCGGCGTGGCTCGTAACGCTGTGCCGCTTTCCGGGCAGCCGGGTGCTGGAGATCGTGCTGGCGCTGCCACTCGCCTTTCCGGCATATGTGCTGGCCTATGCCTATACTGACCTGCTCGACCATCCCGGCCCGGTGCAGACGGCGCTGCGCGCGGTGACCGGCTGGGGGCCGCGCGATTACTGGTTCCCGGAGATCCGTTCGCTTGGCGGCGCGGCGCTGATGCTGATCTTCGTGCTCTATCCTTATGTCTACCTGCTGGCGCGGGCGACGTTCCTGCGGCAGTCGCCGACGGCCTATTTCGCGGCGCGCACCCTTGGCCACGGGCCGTGGAGCGCCTTTTTCCGCGTCAGCCTGCCGATGGCGCGGCCGGCGATCGCCGGCGGCGTGATCCTGGCGCTGATGGAGACGATCGCCGATTTCGGCACAGTGGCGCATTTCGGCGTGCAGACGTTCGCCACCGGGGTCTACCAGGCCTGGTTCTCGATGGGCGACCGGGCGGCGGCGTCGCAACTCGCCTTCTGCCTGATGCTGGCGGCGCTGTTCCTGGTGTTCCTCGAAGCGAGGCAGCGCGGCGGCGCGAGGCACCACCAGGCCGGCAACCGCATCGAGACGATGTCATTACACCACCTTTCGGGCTGGCGGGCGCTGGCGGCGATCCTCGCCTGTCTCGTCCCGGTCATGGCGGGTTTCGTGATCCCGCTGGTGGTGCTCACGGAGATGGCGGTCTCGTCGGGGCAAAGCCCGTTTTCGCCTCGCTATCTCGCCTTCATCCAGAATTCGCTGACGCTTGCCTCCATCGCCGCCGTGCTGACGGTGATCGGCGCCGTTCTCGTCGGCTACCGGGTCCGGCTGGCGCCGGGCAAGGCGGCGATGATCACCAAGACGCTGTCGGGCATCGGCTATGCGCTGCCAGGCTCGGTGATCGCGGTCGGGCTGCTGGTGCCGTTCGCGCGGCTCGACAATTCGATCGACGCGTTCTTCCTGGCGCAATTCGGCGTCTCGACCGGATTGCTGTTCACCGGCTCGATCGCGCTTCTGGTGATGGCCTATACGGTGCGCTTCATGGCGGCCGCGCTGTCGGCCTTCGACAGCGGGATGAGCCAGATCAGGCCGAATGTCGACGCGGTGGCGCGCACACTCGGCGCCACGACGCTCGGCATGCTGGTGAAGGTGCATCTGCCGCTGATGCGCGCGAGCCTGCTGACCGCCGTGCTGATCGTCTTCGTCGACGCGATGAAGGAACTGCCGGCGACGCTGATCCTGCGCCCGTTCAATTTCGACACGCTGGCCGTGCAGGCCCACCGGCTTGCCTCCGACGAGCGGCTGGCGCAGGCGGCGGTGCCGTCGCTGGTCATCGTCGCCTTCGGGCTCTTGCCGGTCATCATCCTTTGCCGGACGATCGCCCGGACCCAGCAGACATACGAGGCGCCGGAACAGCGGGGCCTCGTGCCGGTCGAGCTATGAAAAAGCCCGGCAAAGCCGGGCTCTCGAATTCCAGGGGTTGCGCTTCCGCCTATTTAAAGCCGACGGCGTTGAAGATGTCCTGGGCTTCGGCCTGGTTCTTGCCGAGTTCGGACAGGTTCAGGTCGTCGCGCTTGAAGGTGCCGAGTTGCGTCACCGACGCCGACAGGCCGACGCCTTCGACAACGGGATATTCGTCGTTGCCGGTGGCGAAGTATTCCTGCGCGGAATCCGTGGCGAGATATTCGAGGAACTTGATGGCATTGTCGCGGTTGGGCGCGTTCTTCAGGACGCCGGCGGCCGAGATGTTGACATGGGTGCCGCGGCCGTTCTGGTCGGGGAAGACCCAGCCGATATCGCCGGTTTGGCCGGTCAGGCCGTCGACCTGGGAGCGCAGAGAGCGGGCGAAGTAATAGGAGTTGGCGACCGCGATGTCGCATTCGCCGGAGACGAGACCGGTCAGCTGGCTGGTGTCGCCGCCCTGCGGGTCGCGAGCGAGATTGTCCTTCAATCCCTGAACCCAGACCTTCGCCTTCTCGGAGCCTTCCTCGGCGATGCGCGAGGCGAGCAGCGACAGATTGTAGATGGCGGAACCCGAACGGATGCAGATCATGCCTTTGTACTTGGGATCGGCGAGATCGTCATAGGTCTGCGGCGGTTCCTTTACGCGCTCCTTGGAATAAAAGATGATGCGGGCGCGGGTCGAGAAGCCGAACCAGAGATTGTCCGGGTCCTGCAGCGCTGCAGGGATGCGTTCCTCGAGCATCGGGCTGTCGACCGGCGACAGGAGACCGGCGTCGGCGGCGCGCCAGATGCGGCCGGCATCGACTGTCAGCAAAACGTCGGCGGGGCTGTTGGCGCCCTCGGCCTTCAGTCGCTCGATCAGTTCGTCGGCATCGGCCTCGATGCGGTTGATGCGGATGCCCGTGGCTTCCTCGAAGTCGGAATAAAGGCGTTCGTCGGTATCGTAATGACGCGAGGAATAGAGATTGACCTCGCCGTCCGCCCAGGCGGCGGAAACCGCCGGAAACGCCACTGACGCGGCGAGAATGGCTGTCATCAAGGACTTGCGCAGTGCCATGGAAGGCTCCCGTTTCTATTCATGAGTATCACTGTCATATTTTACCTGCAAAAGTCGCTCGCGACTGTCAAGAAGAAAGTTGACAAATTTGGTTCGGTTATCTGGAATGATTCCAAACTAGTGGCTATATTCGCCTGAACGGAGACGATGATTCATGCGCCTTACCAAGCAGACCAACTACGCCGTACGCATGCTGATGTACTGCGCCGCCAATGCAGGCCAGCTCAGTCGCGTGGCCGAAGTCGCGAAGGCCTACGGCGTATCGGAGCCGTTCCTGTTCAAGATCCTGCAGCCGCTGACCGAGGGCGGACTGGTCGAAACCGTGCGCGGGCGCAATGGCGGCATCAGGCTCGGGCGCGACGCCTCCGACATCACGCTGCTCGACGTCGTGCGGCTGACGGAGGAGAATTTCTCCATGGCCGAATGCTTCGAGCGTGACGACAGCGACTGCCCGCTGGTCGACACATGCCGGCTTTCGTCGGCTCTGCGAGAGGCGCTGAACGCCTTCTTCGGCGTGCTGGCCAAATACACGATCGCAGATCTCTCGCGCCCGAGCGACAATCTCAGCGCTTTGCTGGGCCTCGACAAGCTCGAGGCGGCGCATATCGCGCACTGACCCCCCGCACCTTTTTGGCGAAGACAGCGCCGCAAATGCGCGCCCCCACGAGGTTTTTCGTGGCGGCGTGGTGCGGCTCGCCG
>JBAQHA010000228.1:0-2721 GCA_049288075.1 Oricola sp. | reverse complement strand
GCGTGGTCCGCGTCCGCGGCCGAGGTTCTCGCGCCGCAACATCTTCATCTACGGCACGCTGTTCGTCGTCGCGGTCTACTACCTGCTGCCGCTCTATGTGATGATCGTGACTTCCCTGAAGGGAATGCCGGAGATCCGGCTCGGCAACATCTTCGCGCCGCCGGTGGAAATCACCTTCGAACCCTGGGTCAAGGCCTGGGCCGAGGCCTGCACCGGCCTCAATTGCGACGGGCTTTCACGCGGTTTCTGGAACTCGGTGCGGATCACCGTTCCATCGGTGATCCTGTCCATCGCGGTCGCCTCGGTGAATGGCTACGCGCTTGCCAACTGGCGCTTCAAGGGCGCCGACATTTTCTTCACGATCCTGATATTCGGCGCGTTCATCCCCTACCAGGTAATGCTCTATCCGATCGTTATCATCCTGAGGGAAATGGGGCTGTACGGCACTCTGTGGGGGCTGATCCTCGTGCACACGATCTTCGGAATGCCGATCCTGACGCTGTTGTTCCGAAACTATTTCACGTCGCTGCCGGAAGAACTGTTCAAGGCGGCGCGCGTCGACGGGGCCGGCTTCTGGGGGATTTATCTGCGCATCATGCTGCCGATGAGCCTGCCGATCTTCGTCGTCGCTATGATCCTGCAGGTGACGGGCATCTGGAACGACTTCCTGTTCGGCGTGATCTACACCAAGCCGGACCTCTATCCGATGACCGTCCAGCTCAACAACATCGTCAATTCCGTCCAGGGCGTGAAGGAATACAACGTCAACATGGCGGCGACGCTGCTCACCGGCCTCGTCCCGCTCGTCATCTATTTCGTGTCCGGAAAAATGTTCGTCCGCGGTATCGCCGCCGGCGCTGTGAAAGGTTGATTGCCCATGGAAAGCGTCTCCATCCGCGACGTGACCCTGAACTTCGGGTCGGTTCGCGTCCTGGAAAAACTGAACCTCGGCGTGCAGGAAGGGGAGTTCCTCGTCCTGCTCGGGCCGTCAGGCTGCGGGAAATCGACCTTGCTCAACTGCATCGCCGGCCTGCTCGATGTCAGTGACGGGCAGATTTTCATCAAGGACCGCAACGTCACCTGGCTTCAGCCGAAGGACCGGGGCATCGGCATGGTGTTCCAGTCCTATGCGCTCTATCCGCAGATGACCGTCGAAGGGAACCTGTCCTTCGGACTGAAGAACCAGGGCCTTCCCCGGGACGAGATCAGGCAACGCATCGAACGGGCCGCGAAGATCCTGCAGATCGAGCCGCTGCTGGCGCGCAAGCCGGCGCAGCTTTCGGGCGGCCAGCGTCAGCGCGTGGCGATCGGCCGGGCGCTGGTGCGCGACGTCGACGTGTTCCTGTTCGACGAGCCGCTGTCGAACCTCGACGCCAAGCTGCGTTCCGAGTTGCGCGTCGAAATCAAGCGTCTGCACCAGAAGCTCACCAATACGATGATCTATGTCACGCATGACCAGATCGAGGCGCTGACGCTTGCCGACCGGATCGCGGTGATGAAGGGCGGCGTGATCCAGCAGCTCGACGATCCGCATACGATCTACAACCGACCGCGCAACCTGTTCGTCGCCGGCTTCATCGGTTCGCCGGCCATGAGCTTCCTCAATGGCGAGGTCGCCGGGAATGGCAAGGGATTCTCCTTCCGTCTCGGCGGGCACGATGTGCCGCTCGACGGTTATATCCCCGACACCGGGTTGCAGCCGACCGCCTCGGCCGTGTTCGGCGTGCGGCCGGAACATGTCGAGATCCGTCACGAGGGTGAGGCGTCGCCGACAACCGTCTACGCCGCGACGGTGGATCTCGAGGAACCGATGGGAGCGGACAGTCTCGTCTGGGTGACATTCGGCGACCAGACGATCTCGGCTCGCGTCGATTCCTCGCAGCGATTCCGGCCGGGCGACAAGGTGCGTCTCGGATTCAACCTGCCGATGGCCTCGATCTTCGATCAGGCCACGGAAAACCGCATGTGAGGCAGTCGCGAAACAATGAAGTTCGTGGAGCAGTCGTTACCGCAGCCGGCAGGACAATTTCCCTGCGCGCTCGATTTGTCGGGCGCGTGGTCGCTTGCCGACGGCGAGGGCGGGAATGCGGCGACGATCACCCTTCCCGGTGATGTCCATTCGGCGCTGTTTGCCTCGGAGTTGATCCCCGATCCCTATTTCGGCCGCAACGAATACGCCGTGCGCTGGGTGGCGGAACGCGACTGGGTGCTGTCGCGGGACTTCGTGCTGGACGATCCGGATGTGGATCTGGTCGTCTCGGGGCTCGACACGGTGGCGGAAGTTAGCGTCAACGGACGGACGGTTCTCATCGCGGCGAACAGCTTCCGGACCTGGCGCGCCGACCTCTCGGATGCTGCCGTCGCAGGGGAAAACCGGATCGAGATCGTCATACGGTCGAGCATTGCCGAGGGCGCCCGCCTGCAGGCGGAACAGCCGTTCCGTGTCCCATGGCACAAGGGCAATTGCCCGATAGCGAACGGCAACATGCTGCGCAAGCCGCAATGCGACTTCGGCTGGGACTGGAACATCGCGCTCGCGCCGCTCGGCGTTTACGGCGAGATCAGGCTGGAACCGAAACGGTCGGCGCGGCTTACCGGCGTATCCGTCTTCCAGCGTCACGAGAAGGGCAGGGCGACGCTCACCCTGACTGCCAACGTCGTCGGCGAAGCGGTTGGCAAAGGAGTCGAATTTCTGTTTGGAGGTTCACTCCGCGAGGCACC
>JBAQHA010000227.1:0-14338 GCA_049288075.1 Oricola sp. | reverse complement strand
AGACCGGGCGGACCGAAGCGGAAAGGCTGATCGATGCGCGTGGTCGGCGGGGAATTTCGCGGCCGGACGCTCGCCTCCCCGAAAGCGGGCTCGACGTCCATTCGCCCGACGACCGACCGCACGCGCGAAAGCCTGTTCAACATTCTCGCTCACAACTGGCCGGAAAAGATCCGGGGCGGGCGCATGCTCGACCTGTTCGCCGGCACCGGCGCGGTCGGCATCGAGGCCCTGTCGCGCGGCGCGGCCATGGCGTTGTTCATCGAGCAGTCGACGGAAGGGCGCGGCCTTATCCGCGCCAATATCGAGGCGTTCGGGTTGCAGGGGCGAACCAAGCTTTTCCGCCGCGACGCAACGCGCATGGGCGACGCCGGCACGATGGAACCGTTCGATTTCGTCTTCGCCGACCCGCCTTATGGCAAGGGCCACGGAGAACGGGCGCTCGCCTCGCTACGTGACGGCGGGTGGCTGAAATCCGGTGTTCTGGTTGTGGTCGAGGAGGCGGCGACGGCGGTATTTAGCGTCCCGAAGGGCTTTCGGCTTGAAGATACGCGGGATTTCGGCGACACCCGTATGTACTTCATGATTGGCGATGGCGATGAGCAAACCGGCTAGGAAAGACGCAGCAGACCGGCCCCGCCTCTCCGGCGATCCGACGGTCGGCGTGGCGTTCGGCGGCGGCGGCGCGAGGGGCCTCGCGCATATCCACGTCATTCGCGCCCTCGACGAGATGGGTATCCGCCCGGTTGCGATCAGCGGTGCGTCGATCGGCGCAATCATGGGCGCCGCGATGTCGAGCGGCATGACCGGCGAGGAAATCCGGGACTATGTGCTCGGCATGCTGGGCAATCGCGGCGAGGTGATCTCCCGGCTGTTCCGAATACGCCCGCCGTCCATGACCGCCGCGCTCGATCGAGGCTTCCGCATCGGCCAGTTCGACGTGCAGCGTATCGTCCAGAACTTCATGCCCCCCACGATCCCGCATGAATTCTCCGTCCTCGACATCCCCCTGCATGTCATCGCGACCGATTTCTACGGTCATCATGAGACCGTCTTCTCCGAGGGCGACCTCTGGTCGGCCCTGGCGGCGTCGGCGGCGATCCCCGCCCTGTTCCGCCCCGTGCGCCGCGACGGCCGCATCTTCATCGATGGCGGTATCTTCAACCCGGTTCCCTACGATCACATCCTCGGCAAGGCCGACATCATCGTCGGCATCGACGTGGTCGGCACGCCGCGCGGCGATCCGCGGCATATTCCCAAGCCCATCGACAGCCTTTACGGCACGTCGCAACTGATGATGCGCTCAATCATGAAGCTCAAGCTGAAGCTGCGGCCGCCGGACGTCTTCATCCAGCCGCCCGTGTCGAATTTCCGGGTGATGGATTTCCTCAAGGCGAAGCGGATCATCGAGATGACCGAGCCGGTGCATGACGAACTCAAGCGCAAGCTCGAACATGTCATCGAGAAGCACATCAAGGAGCCGGCCGGCTAACCCAGCGTCGACGCCTTTCCGGTCGAGAACGGCGAATGGGCTGTCGGCGGCGGCCCCGGCAGCAAGTCGTGGTCCTCTCGGTCGCGGCTCTCGATCGAGGCGACCACCCTGAAGCAGATCATGATCGCCGCAATGCCGAACACCACGGCGCCGGCAGCCTGGCCGGCGATTACGCCGGTCGCCCCATACCAGTGTGCGCCGAGCCAGACGAAGGGAATGATGCCAAGCGTCGAGCGGCCCCAGTTGAGCGCCGTCGAATAGAAGGCGAAGCCGAGATTGTTGAATGCCGCATTGGCGACGAACAAGGCGCCGTTGAACAGGAAGCTCCCCGCCGCGAACAGGCAGAAGAATACCACCAGTTCGCGCGCCTCGCCCTCTGCCTGGAAGATGTCCGCAATGCCGCCTGCGAACAGCGCCATCAGTCCCCAGACGACGATTACGTAGGCGATCGTGAAGATCAGGGCGTCGCGCATCGTCTCGTGGAGCCGCTGATAGAGCCCGGCGCCGTAGTTCTGGCCAAGGATCGGGCCGACCGCGCCCGACAACGAGAAGACGACGCCGAAGGCGACCGGGATGAGCCGGCCGATGATCGCCCAGCCTGCGACCGCGCCGTCGCCGAAGGAAGCGATCTGCGCCGTCACATAGGCGTTGCCGACCGGGGTGGCGAGTTGCGTCATCAGCGTCGGACCGCCGATGGAGAGGAACGGCCGCAGCGTCGCCCGGAACGCCGCGGCGTCGGGGAACCGCACCAACCGGTGGACGATCGCCGAGCCGTAGAGACCGAGGGAAAGCAAGGCGATGCGCGAGAACAGCGTCGACACGGCCGCGCCTGTCAGCCCCATGTCGAAACCGAAGATCAGCAGCGGGTCCATGATCGCCGCCGTGATGCCGCCGGCCAGCGTAACATACATGGCGCGTTTGGCGTCGCCGGTTCCGCGCAGGACGCCGGTACAGCACATGCCGATCGCCATCAGCGGTGTCGATGGGAAGACAATCCGCAAGAAGCCTTCGGCGAGCCTGTGAGTCTCTCCCTGCGCGCCGATCAGCGTCAAGAGTTCGGGTATGAAGATCCACGCCGCAGCCGAGACCGCCGTCATCGCCAAGGCCGTGTAGACCAGGGACGCGCCGCCGGACTTGGCCGCCCGTTCCCGATCGCCGGCGCCCAGCGCCCGCGACACCAGCGCGCCTGTGGCGACGGTAAGCCCGATCGCTACCGAAACGGTGAAGAACATCAGCGTGCCGGCATAACCGACCGCAGCCGCCAACTCCGCTTGGCCGAGCAGCGAAATGTAGAACAGGTTGAGCGCGTCCACTGCGAATATGGCGATGAGACCGATCGATCCGGTCATAGTCATCGTCACCACGTGGCCCATGGTGGAACCGGTCGTGAATTTCGCCTTGCCGGGTGCCGCCGGTCCCGCCATCGTCCCGGGTCCTAGTGTGCGAAGACGGCGTCGAGCGAGGCGAAGCCCTTGAATTCGAGCGCGTTGCCGGACGGATCGCGGACGAACAGCGTCGACTGTTCGCCGGGCTCGCCCTTGAAGCGCGTCATCGGCTTGTGCAGCCAGTCGATCCCCTCGGCCGCCTCCAGTCGCGCGGCGAGCGCCTTCCAGTCGTCCATCGGCAGCACGACGCCGAAATGCGGGATCGGCACCGCCTTGCCGTCGACCGCGCCGCTCGATCCCGCGCCATTATCGTTCGTGCGGATATGCGCCGACATCTGGTGTCCGAACAGGCTGAAATCGAACCAGGTTTCGGACGACCGCCCCGGCTCGCAGCCGAGCACGTCGCAATAGAAGCGCCGGGTGGTTTCCAGGTCGTCGACGGGGAAGGCGAGATGGAAGGGCGTGAGTGTCATTGGGTCTCCTCCTCGAAGGCGCGCTGGGCGCCGGTCCCTTCCGTCGTATCGATGACTATCGATTCTCGCCTGGGTTTGATCAGCGGCTCCGGCGTGACGGGTCGCGTATGCAGCATGTCGCGGCCGGCCTGAATGCCCTCTGCCTGTTGCACCAGGAGCCGCGCCGCGTCGCGTTTTTCGACATCCTCGGCGATCGCCTGCACCAGATCCTGAGCAGTCCCGAGTTCCTCGAGCGTCCGTTTGCCGAATTCCAGTCCCGACTTGAAGGTCTCGCGCATTTCATAGTCGACGCCGCGCGCCCTGAGTTCCAGCGCGTGGGCGCGGTCGTAGGAGCGCACGAACAGCTTGGCGTCCGGATATTCCGACTGGACAAGGTCGACCACCCGATCCGTGATCTCCTTCTTGTGCGTGCACACGGCGACGATCCTGGCGCGGCGGATGCCCGCCGCCTCCAGCACGTCCTTTCGCGTGCCGTCGCCGAAATAGATGCGGAAACCGAATTTCTGTGCCGAGCGCACGCGGTCGGCGGAGTGGTCGATGATGGTGACATCGGAGCCGCCGGCGAGCAGGATCTGCGAGGCGATCTGGCCGAAGCGCGAGAAGCCGACCATCAGCACGTCGGCGCCCGCCCCGTCGAAATCCTCGTCCATTTCCTCCGGCTTCTCCTCGCGAGCCAGAACCCGGGCGAGCATGACGCTAAGCGGCGTCAGCGCCATCGAAAGCGTTACGACGGAAACAAGTTGCGAGGCGATGTCGAGCGGAAAGATATTCAGGCCGACGGCGGCGGAAAACAGCACGAACCCGAACTCGCCGCCCTGCGGCAGGACCAGCGCCGTGCGCACGCTGACTTCGTGCTCCGTGCCGAACAGCCGGCAGAGCACGTAGATGATCAGTGCCTTCACGATCATCAGCACGGGCACCGCCGCCAGGATCGCCAGCCAGTGGTCGAGCACGACGTCGAGCTGCATCGACATGCCGATCGCCATGAAGAACAGGCCGAGCAGCAGGCCGCGGAACGGTTCGATATCGGCTTCGAGCTCATGCCGGTAGGACGATTCCGCGAGCATCACGCCGGCGAGGAAGGCGCCCATCGCCATGGACAGACCCGCGACGTTCATCAGCAGCGCCGATCCGAGGACGACCAGCAACGCCGCGGCGATCATTGCCTCGCGCGCCCCGGTATTGCCGATGATCTGGAATAGCGGGTTGAGCAGGAACTTGCCGGCGAAGACCAGCATCGCGACGGCGGCGATCGCGAGGCCGAATTCCTGCAGGTGATTGCCGCCGTTATCGGCGCCGGCCGGCGCGAGAAACGGCAGCAGCGCCAGCAGCGGCACGATCGCCAGATCCTGGAACAACAGGATCGCAAACGACTTGCGCCCGTGCCGCCGGTTGACCTCGCCGCGTTCCTCCAGCACCTGCAGAGCGAAAGCCGTGGACGACAACGCCAGGCCGAAGCCGATCACCGCCGACGGCGGCCACTCGAAGCCGGCGACATAATGGGCGAGCGCGGTCAGCGCCAGGCCGGTCACGACCACCTGCGCCAGGCCGAGGCCGAAGATGTCGCTGCGCAACGACCACAACCGCGACGGTTTCAGCTCCAGCCCGATGAGGAACAGCAGGAACACGACGCCCAACTCTGCCACCGCGAGGAGTTGCTCGCCCTCCGTGATCATCCGGCCGACCGGACCGATCACGATGCCGGCGGCGAGGTAGCCGAGGACGGTGCCGAGACCGATACGCTTGAACAGCGGCGCGGCGATCACGGCGCCGCCGAGCAGCAGCACCGCTTCAGAGTAGAGACCGGGTGTTGTCCCGCCCGCCATGACGTTTTCTCCCGCCGGAGGCGCAATGCGGCGCCCGGATAACGCGATGATGTCTTGATGCCGGGCGCGCCGGGCAATACATGACTGCCGGAACCCACCGGTCCGGCGCCAATCTAGGCATTTTTTTCCCCACCGCAAACCGGCTTGATCTCGGAGACACAATGGAAGACCACACGCAGAGCCTTATCGACCGCGCGGCCTCTCTCGTCGAGGCGGCGAAACGCGCAGGCGCCGATGCGGCGGACGCCGTCGTCGTGCGCTCGCGCTCCAAGAGCGTGTCGGTGCGCCTCGGCAAGGTCGAGGGCACGGATTCCTCCGAGAGCGATGATTTCTCTCTGCGTGTCTTCGTCGGCAAGAAGGTCGCCAGCGTCTCCGCCAACATCGCCAGCGACGCCGGCATGCTCGCCGACCGGGCCGTCGCCATGGCCCGGGTTTCGCCGGAAGACCAGTTCAACACGCTGGCGCGCGAGGACCTGCTGGCGCGCGAATTTCCCGATCTCGACCTGTTCGACGAAACCGAGGTTGCCGCCGAGCGGATGACCGACGACGCGCTCGCGATGGAAGAGGCCGCGCGCGCCGTCCCCGGCGTGACGAATTCCTCCGGCGCGGGGGTATCGGCCGGATCCGGCGGACTCGTTCTCGTCACCTCGCACGGTTTCTCGGGCGCCTATCGCCGCTCGCGCTACTCGCGCTCCGTATCCGTGATCGCCGGCGAGGGTACCGGCATGGAGCGTGACTACGAGTTCTCCTCCAAGCTGTTCTTCGCCGATCTGCGCGATCCGGCCGAGATCGGCCGCGAGGCGGGCGAGCGCACGGTGCGCCGGCTCAATCCGCGCAAGGCCGACACCCAGACGGTGACGGCCGTGTTCGATCCGCGCGTGGCGCGCGGCATACTGGGTCACCTTGCCGGCGCGATCAACGGCGCTTCCGTGGCGCGCAAGTCGTCTTTCCTGAAGGACAAGATGGGCCAGCAGGTCGCCAATGCGGCGATCAACGTGATCGACGAGCCGGCCCGCCTCCGCGGCCAGGCCTCGCGTCCCTTCGACGGCGAGGGCGTGCAGGGCCCGACGCTGACGATGGTCGGCGAGGGCGTGCTGAACCATTGGTTCCTGTCGACCTCGATCGCCAACGAACTGGGCCTCGAAACCAACGGCCGCGGCGCGCGCTCGGGAACATCGGTCTCCGCCTCTTCGACGAACCTGTCGCTTGAGCCGGGCGACAAGACGCCGGAAGAGCTGATGAAGGAACTCGGCGCCGGTTTCTACGTGACGGAAGTGTTCGGCCAGGGCGTCAACATGGTGACTGGCGAATACTCGCGCGGCGCATCGGGCTTCTGGATCGAGAACGGCGAGATTTCCTTCCCCGTGTCCGAGGTAACCATCGCCTCGAACCTGAAGGACATGTTCATGCGCATGATCCCGGCAAGCGACCTCGATCGCGATTTCGGCACCGCCGCCCCGACGCTCGTCATCGAGGGCATGACGCTGGCGGGGCAGTAGCGCGGTGACCGGGACGATGCATGGTGTGAGCGAGCTTTCGGCGCATGGACACGATCTCGCCCTTGTCCGGGTGGCGGCCGAGGAAGCCGGCCGTATCGCGCTCGCCTATTTTCGCGGCCACAAGAAGATGAACGTGCGCATGAAGGGCGGCACGTCTCCTGTCTCGGCCGGCGATCTCGCGGCCGACACTTTCCTGCGCGAATTCCTGATGGCGGCGCGGCCGGAATATGGCTGGATGTCGGAGGAAAGCGTCGACGTCTCGCGGACCAGGCGGCTGACCGCGCCGCGCACATTCGTCGTCGATCCGATCGACGGCACCCGCGCCTTCATCGACGGACGCGACACCTGGTGCGTGTCCGTTGCGGTGGTCGAGAACGGCCTGCCGGTCGCCGGCGTTCTGGAGTGCCCGGCGCTCGGCATTGCCTATCATGCCTCGGTCGGCGGCGGCGCTTTCAAGGACGAGCGCCACCTGAAAATGCAGCCGCGGCGCGACACGCCCGTCATCGCCGCGCCGAAGGCGTTTTCAGCCCAACTCGAAACCGCTTTCCCGAACGGCTACGAACATCACGGCCACATCCCCTCGCTCGCCCTGCGGCTGGCGATGGTCGCCGACGGCACGCTCGACGCGACGCTGGTCAAGCCGAACGCGCATGACTGGGATATCGCCGCTGCCGCGCTGATCCTCACCGAGGCCGGCGGCCGGCTCGCCGATTTCGACGGCGCAGATGTCGCCATGAACGGCGAATCCGTCGTCAAACCCGCGATGATGGCGGGCTCGGATGCCATCCTTCATGCTATGTTCGGTGTTGTGACGGCAGACGCATTCGGCTAAGGCACGGGTTAGTTTATCGCTATTTGAGACTTCAAGGATAACGAATCATGCCAGAAAGCGGCGAGGACAAGCAGCTTCTCCATCTCGTATTCGGCGGAGAGCTCGAATCTGTGAACAGCACGCGATTCAGCGATTTGAACAACCTCGACATTGTCGGCATCTTCCCGAACTACAAGGCGGCGGAAACGGCTTGGAAGGCCAAGGCCCAGCAGACCGTCGATAACGCGCATATGCGCTATTTCGTCGTTCACCTGCATCGCCTTCTCGACCCCGAAAAAGACACATAACACTGGTTGGTCGCACAGCGTCCCCGCGCGAGGGAGGTCGCGCGGATGTCAGCGTACAAGGAAAGAACCGTCCGGACACGGCGCCGCGCAAGAACGGCGTCTGGCAACATCACGATGGATAACGAGATCGCAATCGCCAAGAAACGGCCTGGCAATGTGCCTTTGAACAAGCGCGTGTGGCGCAGGATTCGCACGCCGCTGGCCAATTCGCGTTTTGCCGCGAACGCGATCGTCTTCGCGCTCGACGCCTATTTGCGCCTCGTCTACCGGACCAACCGGATCGTCGACTACGATACCGCCTATGCCGACTGGCTGGTCGACAACAGGGCGCCGGTGATCGCCACCTGTTGGCATGGCCAGCATTTCATGACCCCCTTCTTCGCGCGCCGCGGTCATCCGTCCGTCACCATGGTGTCGCGTTCGAAGGATGCCGAGTTGAACGCCCGCATTCTTCAGCGCATGGGGTTCGAAACCGTGCGCGCCTCGGGCGGGCGGACGGCGACCCGGATGCACGAAAAGGGTGCGTTGCGCGGCCTGATCGCGATGCGCAACTACCTGCGTGAGGGCAAGTCGGTTTTCATGATCGCCGATATCCCGCACGGCAAGCCGCGAGAGGCAGGAATGGGCGTCGTTTCCATCGCCCGGTTTGCAGGCGTGCCGATCCTGCCGATCGCCTATGCCTCCTCGCGCCGCTATGTGTTCGAGAAGGCCTGGGACAAGGCGGTGCTGAATCTGCCCTTCGGTCGTGCCGCGTTTCTGTTCGGCGAGCCGATCGAGGTTCCCGCCGACGCCGACGACGCGACGATGGAGAACAAGCGCCGCGAATTGCAGGAAGCCCTCAATCGCCTGCTCGATGAAGCCTATGCGAAAGTGGATGCGCCGGCATGAGCGAATTATGGGCCAGAGCCGCACTGCAGACCTATCGCTGGATCGGCGCGGCGCTGTACCCCCTGATGGGCACCTATGTCGCGATCCGGGCCACGCGCGGCAAGGAAGACCACGGCCGGCGC
Source organism: Oricola sp. (assembly GCA_049288075.1). GTDB lineage: Bacteria > Pseudomonadota > Alphaproteobacteria > Rhizobiales > Rhizobiaceae > Oricola. The sequence goes on along the minus strand of JBAQHA010000227.1, from coordinate 5,537 downwards.
CGCGAGCGTTACGGCCGCAGTTCGGTGGCGCGGCCCGACGGGCCGTTGATCTGGGTGCATGCGGCAAGCGTCGGCGAAACCGGCGCCGTTTCACCGCTGGTCCAGCGCATGCGCGATATCGGCATCGAGGTCGTCCTGACGACCGGAACCGTGACATCGGCAAATTTCGCCCGTGAACGGCTCGGCCCCGACCTGCTGCACCAATATATTCCGCTCGACGTGAAGCCCGCCGTCAGCCGTTTTCTAGATCACTGGAGCCCGGATCTGGCGATTTTCGCCGAATCCGAGATCTGGCCGATGACGATCCTCGAACTGGGCGCGCGGCGCATCCCGCAGGTGCTGATCAACGGCCGTATGTCGGACCGCTCCTTCAAGCGTTGGCAGAAGCGCATGGCGCTCGCCGAGTCGCTGTTCGAGAATCTGTCGCATGTCGCCGCTCAAAGCGAACTCGACGGCGAGCGCTTCCGCTCGCTGGGGGCTCGTCCCGTGACGGTGACCGGCAACCTGAAGGCCGATGTGCCGCAATTGCCTGTCGATGAACGCGAATTGCAGCGCCTCGCCGAAGCCGTCGGCGTGCGGCCGCGATGGGCGGCTGTCTCCACCCACGAAGGCGAAGAACTTGTCGCCGCGCGCGTTCACAAGGCGCTGCAGAAATTGCGCCCAAATCTCCTGACCATCATCGTGCCGCGCCATCCCGACCGCGCCGCCGGGCTGAAGAGAATGTTCGAGGAGCGAGGCCTGAAGGTCGCCTGCCGTTCGACCGGCGATCGCATCACGCCGCAAACCGACATCTTCCTCGGCGACACGATCGGCGAGATGGGGCTCTATCTGCGGCTGACCAGCATCGCGTTCGTCGGCAAGTCGCTCTCCGGCGAGGGCGGCCAGAATCCGCTCGAGGCGGCCATGCTCGGCGCGGCCGTGCTGAGCGGCCCCAACGTCTCCAACTTTGTCGAAGCCTACGAGAAGCTGACTGAAGCCCGCGCCGCACGAATCGTCACCGACGAAGCCTCGCTCGCCAAGACGATCCATCACCTCATGTCGCAACCCAAGGTCTGCGAGGCGATGGCGCGCGCCGGCGATCGTGTCGTCACCGAAATGGGCGGCGCGCTCGACCGGACATGGGCCGCGCTCGATCCTTACATCCATCCGTTGCGCGTCGAAGCGGCGTTGCGCGGCGAGACGCCGGAAACGGCGCGGACCTCCTACGGCAACGGCGGAGGCAACGGACGAAGGAGCGCCCTTGGCTGGTAATGAAGCGCCTCCGTTCTGGTACGACCAAAAGGGCTGGCAGGCCTATTGCCTTGCGCCGGCCAGTTGGGCCTATGGCGCGGTCGCGCGCATGCGCCTCGACACCGCCCGTCCGCCGCGGGTCATGGCGCCGGTCCTGTGCATCGGCAATTTGACCGTCGGCGGGTCCGGCAAGACTCCGGCGGCGATCGCCATCGGCAAGGCCGTCAAGGAAGCGGGCTATAAGCCGGGCTTCCTGACCCGCGGCTATGGCGGCAGCGAAGTCGGCCCGCATCGTGTCGATCCCGCGCACGACACGGCCCATTCGGTCGGTGACGAACCGCTTCTGCTCGCCCGCACCGCGCCAACCGTCGTCGCGCGCAAGCGCGCGTCCGGCGCGCAACTCCTGCTCGGCGATGGCATTGACTTCATCATCATGGACGACGGCTTTCAGAGCCGCAGCGTGCACTATGATTACGCGTTGATCGCGCTCGACACGCGCCGCGGCATCGGCAACGGCGCGGTCATTCCGGCCGGCCCGTTACGTGCGCCGATGATCGACCAGATGCGCCATGCCGACGCGTTGCTGCGGATCGGCGACGGCGAGGAGGGCGAGACGGTCGTCCGCGCCGCGGCCCGCGCGGCCAAGCCGATGATGCGCGCCGACCTGATGCCGGGCGCCCTGCGGGGATTGAAGAGGAAAAAGCTGTTTGCCTATTCCGGCATCGGCGATCCGTCGCGTTTCTTCGATACGTTGACGGGCGCCGGCTACACTGTCACGTCACGCCGCAGCTTTCCCGACCACCACGTTTTCACCGATGGCGAGGCGCGCGACCTCCTGAAGATGGCGGAAAGCGAAGGGCTCGAACTGGTCACGACGGAAAAGGACGCGGTGCGTCTCAGCCGGATCGAGGGGCCGATCGCCGAGTTGCGCGAGCGCACCCATGTGTTGCCGGTCGAACTGGTTTTCGAAAGCCCGGTCGCGCTCGAAACGCTGATCGCGGACGTGGCCGAGCGCTATCACCAGCGCCGCATCAGCCGCGCCTCATGAATTCCATTTCGCGCTTCAGCGACGCCGCGACATCGATATAGGCTTCCTGGCGCTTGACGCTCCAGTATTTCAGTTCGTCGAGCGGGATCGGTTTGCCGGTGACCGCGCAGCGCACGAAAGTGCCCGGTGACAGGACCTGATAGTCCGCATCGAGATATCTGATCTTGGCTTCAGCCGAATTCGGCAAGTCGAATATGTTCATTCTTACTTAGCGCCATAAAATACCGCTTGCGTCAACGTCTTGAACGTTCAGCGGCGGCCGAAAAGCCGTTCGATGTCCTTCAGTTTCAGTTCGATGAAGGTCGGCCGGCCGTGATTGCAGGTGCCCGACCCGGGCGTCGCCTCCATTTGCCGCAACAGCGCGTTCATTTCTTCGGCCCTGAGCCGCCGGCCGGACCGTACCGAGCCATGGCAGGCCATGGTCGAGGCGATCTTCTCCACCATGTCGCGTATGCGGGTCGCACCGTTGCCTTCGGCGAGATCGTCGGCGAGATCGCGCAAGAGCCCATGCGCGTCGATCTCGCCTAGCATCGATGGCGTGGCGCGCACGGCGATCGCGCCCGGACCGAACCGCTCGATCTCGAGACCGAAGCGCGAAAGCGTCTCGGCCTCGCCGACAAGCCGGTCGACGTCCTCGACCGGCAGGTCGACGATATCGGGCACGAGCAGGATCTGCGCGGGCAGGGCGCGATCGGCGAGCGCGGTCTTGAATGCCTCGAAGACCAGCCGTTCGTGCGCTGCGTGCTGGTCGACGATCACCAGCGAATCCGGTGTCTGGGCGATGATGTAATTCTCGTGGATCTGCGCACGCGCCGCGCCCAGCGGATGCTCCTCAGCTTCCTCGGTCGGGGCGATTTCTGCCTGCGCGGCCGAGGGCGCGAATCCGCTGAGAGATGTCTGGAGCGGCTCGTTGAAGCCGGTCATGGGAAACAGCGGCCGGTTCACGGATACGGCCGGCGCGGCTGCCGGGCGATAGTCGAAGGACTGCGCCGGGGACTCCGGCCGGAAGGCCGCCGCCATGGCTTCGGCCGCCGAAGTCGACGCCCGTATGCCTTCGCCGGCGAGCGCCCGGCGGATCGACGAGATCATCAGCGCGCGCACCAGCCCGGGATCGCGGAAACGTACCTCGGCCTTGGCCGGATGCACGTTGACGTCGACCAGGCGCGGGTCGGACTCGATAAAGATCGCGCAGACCGCGTGGCGGTCGCGCGCCAGCATGTCGGTATAGGCGCCGCGCAGCGCGCCGGACAGTTGCCGGTCGCGCACCGGCCGGCCGTTGACGTGCACGAATTGATGTCCCGCCGAGGCCCGGTTGAACGAGGGAAGGCTGGCGAAGCCCGCGACGCGCACGCCTTCCTTTTCGGCGGCGATTTCGACGCTGTTGTCGCGGAAGTCGCGTCCGAGGATTTGCGCGATGCGCGCGATCAGGCCATCGCCGTCCTCACCGGTCGCCGGCAGTTCCAGCGTCGTGCGGTCCGAACCGGCAAGCGTGAAGGAGACGCCTGGCCACGCCATGGCAATGCGCTTGACCATGTCGGTGATCGCGTTGGCCTCGGCCTGGTCGGACTTCAGGAATTTCAGTCGCGCCGGAACCGTGCGGAACAGGCCGGTCACTTCGACCATCGTGCCGGCATTGCCCGGCGCCGGGCGTGGTCCGGCGATTGCGCCGCCGTCCACCTCGATTTCCGAACCTTCGCCGCCTTGCGGACGGGACCGGATCACCAGGCGCGACACCGACCCGATCGAAGGCAGCGCCTCGCCGCGAAAGCCGAGCGTGGCGATCGCGGTGAGGTCGCGCTCGATCTTCGAGGTGCAATGGCGCGAGATCGCGAGCGGCAGTTCGGCGGCGCTCATGCCGAGGCCGTTGTCGGTGACCCGGATCAGCGTCTTGCCGCCGGCCGCCGTCAGGATCTCCACACGGCTGGCGCCCGCGTCGAGGGCGTTCTCGACCAGTTCCTTGACGACATTCGCCGGCCGCTCGATGACCTCTCCCGCGGCGATCTGGTTGACGACCGTGTCGTCGAGGCGATGGATTCGGGATTGGATCATGGCCGCAATATAGGCGCGCGGGGGCGGACGCGAAACGTCGCGGCGTCACTATCAACCGGTGGATGCGATCAGGCGCTCGCCTTGCTTTCGCCGTAGAGCGGGATCGGCGTGCCGGGCGCGTGTAGTTGCAGCCATTCGGTCAGAAGCTCGGCTTCCATAGGATAGGCGACACCGTAGCCCTGGACGTCGGTGCAGCCGATGTCGCGCAGCATTTCCAGTTCGCCGATGGTCTCCGCGCCTTCGGCGACGACCGCGATGTCGAGCCCCTTGGCGAGGTCGACGAGGGCGCGCACGATCCGGCGCTTGTTCTTGTCCTTGTCGATGCCCTGGATGAAGCGTTCGTCGATCTTCAGCCGGTCGATCTCGTTGGAATTGATGTGGGTCAGCGATGCGTAGCCGGTGCCGAAATCGTCGAGTTCGACATAGACGCCGGCATTGCGCAACTGGCGCAGCCTGCCGATGACGTCCGCGCTGTCGTCGTCGAGGATGACGCCCTCGATGATTTCCACCGACAACTTGGCCGCCGGCATGTTGTGCTTCTTCGCCTCGCCGAGAATGAACGGCACGAAGTCGTCCTTGATCAGCTCGGTGCGCGACGCGTTGATGGCGATGCGGCCGAAATTGATGCCCGCATGGTGCCAGGTCGCCGCTTGCGCTATGGCGCTGGAGATGATCCGCCGGCCGATGGCTTCCATGATGCCGGCCTTCTCGGCGACCGGGAGGAAAGTCTGCGGCGGCACGAAACCCTGCCCCTTGCGGTTCCAGCGCGCCAGCGCCTCGATGCCGGTCACGCGGGCCGTGGCGAGAGAGACCTGCGGCTGGTAGTGCACGAAGATCTCGCCGCGGCGCAGGCTTTCGCGCAGATCGGCTTCCATCTCGCGACGGAATTCGTGTTCATGGCGCAGATCTGCGGAGAAGAAGCGGACGCATCCGCGGCCGGCTTCCTTCGCGCGGTACAGCGCCAGGTCGGAATCGATCAGCAGGTCCTCGGGTTTTTCGGCGTCTTCCGGGAAGATCGAGATTCCAATCGACGCGCCGCTGCGGAACACCATGCTTTCATATTCGATCGGCTTGTTGACCGCTGCCAGTATGCGATTGGCCACTGCCGCGATGTCTTCACCGTCGCCGGGATTGTTCAGCAGGATGACGAACTCGTCGCCGCCAATGCGCGACGGAATGTCGGCGGCGCGCACCGCTGTCTTGATGCGGG
>JBAQHA010000226.1:0-1707 GCA_049288075.1 Oricola sp. | reverse complement strand
TAGCGCTTGCCCGCCACGCCGCGCACCGGTTGCCCGCCATCATTGGCATCGAGCGGCTGCATCGCGTAGCTGCCGCCGATATAGCTTCCGGCATTCCCCCCGTCATTGGCTGCCGTGCGCACGGGCGCAAGCGATGTCCGCTGAATGGATGCGCCGCCCGATGCACCATCATAGGATGCAGGCTGAAGCGTTGCACCGTACGTGTTGGCTCTCTTGTCGGAATAGCCCGGGATCGACTCCGGCGGAACAGGCGCCGAATTTGCCGTTTGCCGGCTGTAGGACCCTGTGGAATCGCCGCCAAGGGAAATCCCGTGGGAACCGCACGCGGCCAGGGAGACCGCAAGCGTGATACTGGATACTGACGCAACGCGTTTAACAAACACACGGCGCCTAGACGAAAACTGACTGAAAATCATGGCCGCACCTCACATGAGAGGAGTTTTGCGCCTAGCCAGTTAAAACATGATTAATGGGCGTTCATTTTCAGCCCGGCAGAGGAACAATCCTTACCAAGCGGCGCGAATGATCCATTGCGTGCGGGCCATTCAGGAGACGAGCGGCACGAAACGGACGGGAAGAAGGCTTCGCCGCCTGATGCCCTCGCCCATTTTCTCCACGAGCACCAGCTTTTGCCCGAGCAGGCGTCCGGCGACGGGCAGGATCATGCGCCCGCCTTCGGCAAGCTGGGCGATGAGGCCGCGCGGCAGTTCGCTCGCAGCGGCGGTGACGATGATCCGGTCGAAACTGCGCGGCTCCGGCCAGCCTTTCGCGCCATCGGCGGCAATGGCCGTGATGTTCGTCAGGCCGAGCCTGTCAAAGCGCGCCTGCGCGGCCTCCAGCAATTCGGGGTGCCGCTCGATCGTGTAGACATGGCGGCACAGCGGGGCAAGGACCGCCGCCTGATAGCCGGAGCCCGTGCCGATCTCCAGCACGTCATGCGTGGGCCCGGCATCGAGCTGCTCGGTCATATAGGCGACGATAAAGGGCTGGGAAATTGTCTGGCCGCAGGCGATCGGCAGGGCGATGTCCAGAAAGGCGGCGCCCGCTTCCTCCTCGCCGACGAACATGGCGCGCGGCGTTACCTCGATGACACGCAGCACCCGTTCGTCGCGAATGCCCCGCGCACGCAATTGCCGCACAAGCTCGGCCGCACGTTCGGCCTGAATCTTCATTATCGCGGGCGCAGCTTTCGCCGCGTCTCCTCCATATGTTGAGCGTTCAAGCGCCCGGTCCGTCCTGTTCCAGATCGACTTTGAGTTTCCGGCAGGTTTCGGCGTGGGTCAAATTCAGATTGAGCGGCGTCACCGAAATATACTGCTCGCGCAGCGCCGAGAGGTCGGTGCCCTGTTCCGGCTGCGAAAGCTGCCGGTTGAAGCCGTGCCAGTAATAGGGAATGTTGCGGCCGTCCGTCCGGTCGATGATGCGGAGATAATCCTGATCGCGCTTGCCCTGCGCCGTAACCTCGATGCCGCGCACCTCTTCGGGCTCGCAATCGGGGAAATTCAGGTTCATCATCACATTTGCGGGCCAGCCCGGCTTCATCAGACGCCGAATCACGCTTGCCCCGTATTTCATCGCGGTCTGCCAGCGGACGGAGGCACGATTGTCGTAATCGAGCGCCTGGCTCAGGGCGACGGAGGGGATGCCGAGCATGGTGCCCTCGATCGCGCCGGCGATGGTGCCGGAATAATGCACGTCGTCGGCGAT
>JBAQHA010000225.1:0-1727 GCA_049288075.1 Oricola sp. | reverse complement strand
CTTCCGAACCGCGACGGTCGGTCCACTAGACAAAGTAATTCGGCTTGCCGCTGCGGCTTTCCGCGAGAATGATCTTCATCCCTCCCTCGGTCGAAGCTCTGCTACCCACTCCTCAATGTTCCATTTTCCGCAAGCGCTTTTCTGCCGATGACCGGTTTCCTCGAATGTACCGTTCCCTATACAAGTGACCATGGCGACGTCGAACGCTGCTTCGGCCGACTGTTCGAACAACTCGGCCAACCGGCCGACATGGCGCTGTTGTCACGTGGCACCTGGAACGGCGATGGCGTCGTGTTCCTGCGGACGCCTCAAGCGGCACGACATGCGGATGCAATCGCACCGCGATGGCAGCTGACGGTACGGTGACGATTGGTCTTCGGATGAGCCCATAGGCAGACGGTGTGACGCAGCCTCACCTACCCCGCCAAAGGTCATTTCTTCTTCTGCCGCCTGGTCATTTCGGCGTCGAGCTGTTCAACGACGCCGGTCAGCTTACGCGACCGATTGGCCCGGTTCGAATAGTGCTGCGCCATCGCGAGCGTGCGCTGGCCGAGCATGTCGGCGATGGTGCGGTCGTCCATGCCGATCTCGGCCAGGATCGTCGCGACGGTGTGACGGAGCCCTTTCAGGGTTAGGCCAGACTTGACCCTTTCCTCTTTGAGCAATCTGGCGCGGAGCTTGACCCAGGAGGAGTTGAAGCCCGATGTCGTCCAGGACTGCCCCCTGGAGTTCGCGCAGATGGTGAGCGCGTCGTGTTTGGGCGCAGATGCCAATGCTTCGCGCACGGGATGCGGCAACGGGATCCAGACCGGCTCGCCCGTCTTGGCGCGTCGCGAGTCGATCATGCCATCCTGGATCGCATTGCGGCGCAGTTTGAGCGCATCGGCCGGATCGAGACCGCAGAACATCATCAATGTGATCGGCAGCACCATATGTGTCGGTAGCGCAGCAAGGACCGCTTCGCGTTCATCGTCTGTCCAGGGACGGTTTGCCTGTGGCAGATCCTTCGGCCGGCGGATGCCCTTGATGTTGAAGGCAGGGTTGGAATGGATGAAGCCGCGCTCGACCCCGAAGCCGAACACCACGGAGAGGACGGTCTTGGTGTAATTCCCCCATTTGCGGCCGAGCTTCTCGGCGGCCTTGTCTCGGATCTTAACGACCAGCGGGGGCGTGAACTTCGATAGCGGCGTATCGGCAATCGGCTGTAGGTAATTGAAGATGCGCTGATAGTCGGCCTGGGTACGCGGCGCCAGATCCTGAAACTGCGCATGCGCGCGGTATTTGGCGATCAACAGACCTAGCGTGCCGGGCTTGGTGTCGGGAACCGAAGAGACCATGCGGTTCAGCCGGTCGAGCTCCTGCCAGAACCCGTCCGATCCGATCGGATATTGGGTCAGATTGATCGGCAGGCCGGTCTTGCGATGATAGCAGCGCTGCTTGCCATGCCGGTCGTTGAAGACCTTCAGACCTCTGGCGCGACGATAGACGACCATCACAGCCTCGCGAGAATATCGTCGTCGCTGAGCGCGGCCGAAGGCGACTTGCAGCCTTCGATGAAGCGATCGAGGTCGCGGATATCGAATAGCTGCTTGCTGTTCGGCAAGGCGACAGGAGCAATGCCAGTCTGGAAGCGAAGCTGCTTTTGGGCAATGCCGCAATAGTCGGCAGCCTCCTTCGCCGTCAGCAAGCGACGCGGCGTGATTGTCACGGAGAAGAAATGCGGAGGA
>JBAQHA010000224.1:0-1607 GCA_049288075.1 Oricola sp. | reverse complement strand
GACCTGTACCAGGCGGCGCGCCTGCGCTCCAGCCAGGCCCTGGGCGAGCTGGCCCAAAAGATCGACGCCCGCCGCGGGCTGGAAGACATCCTCCTGCCGCCAGCCAGCCAGCGCCAGCTGCACGAGTTCCTGGGCGCCATCCGCCACCGCCAGACGGTGCACGCCGGGTGGGGCTTTGCCGCTAAGCTGGCTCTCTCCGGCGGGGTGAGCGCCCTGTTTTACGGCCCCAGCGGCACCGGCAAGACCCTGGCGGCGGAGGTGCTGGCTCGCGAGCTGGGGCTGGACCTGTACCGCATCGACCTGTCTGGCGTGGTGAGCAAGTATATCGGCGAGACGGAGAAGAACCTGGGGCGCATCTTTGGCGCGGCCGAAAATAGCAACGCTATCCTGTTCTTCGACGAGGCGGATGCCCTGTTCGGCAAGCGTTCCGAGGTGCGCGATTCGCACGACCGCTATGCCAACCTGGAGGTAGCTTACCTGCTGCAAAAGATTGAGACCTACGCCGGGATCGCCATCCTGGCGACTAACCTGCGCGGCAACATGGATGTAGCCTTTGCCCGCCGCCTGGATTACACGGTGGAGTTCCCCCTGCCGGATGCCGGGCTGCGCCAGCGCCTGTGGCGGGCGATGATCCCGGCAGGCGCACCCCTGGCGCAGACGGTTGATTTCGGCTGGCTGGGGCGGCAGTTCGAGCTGAGCGGCGGCAATATCCGCAATGCGGTGCTGAGCGCAGCCTTCCTGGCTGCCCAGGCGGGCGGGGAGATCGATATGCCGCGTCTGGTGGTGGGCGTGGCCCGCGAGCTGCAAAAGACCGACCGCCTGCCCACGCGGGCTGCCTTCGGCGAGTATTACGACCAGGTGCTGGAGCACAACCAGGCGGGAGTCCGGCGGTGAAACAGGCCTCAATCCGGCAAGCTCCAAAGGCTAAGGATAGTGCGGCAGGCGCCGCAAGCAGCGCTCCCGCGCGCCTCGCTCGCCGGGCATCGCCGCAGCAGGCGGGCAACCAGGCAGTGCAGCGCCACCTGGGCCCGGGCGGTTTGCGCATCAGCCAGCCGGGGGATGCCTCCGAGCGGGAGGCCCGGCGCATGGCGGAGCAGGCACCCGATCACCAGGGGACGCTGGCCTCGCCCTCTGCAGCAGGGAGCGGGGAACAGCCCTTGAGCGCTGCCCAGCGCGGGCGCTTCGAGGCCTATTACGGCACGCACCTGGGCGGGGTGCGCATCCATACCGGCGCGCGGGCAAATGCCTCGGCGCGGGCGCTGAACGCCCTGGCATACACCTTAGGGCAGGATGTGATCTTTGCCGAGGGCAGCTACGCCCCGCACACAGCGCAGGGGAACAGGCTATTGGCCCACGAGCTGGCGCATGTGATGCAGCATAGACGCGGCGACCCGCTCGCCATCCAGCGTCAGGAGGCGGGCATGACCAGCCCGGATGCGCCCGCCAGCATGGTCGTTCCCGCCCCGCTTGCCAGTTTTGTAGTCGCCCCCAGCGAGCAGGTCGAATTTGAAGGCCACTGGCTGACGATCGATGCGGCGAGGATGCGCAGCATCTTCACTCCGATTTTTCTGGAAGCGGGTGCGGCCGGCTTATCCAACTTCCTAGGG
>JBAQHA010000223.1:0-2469 GCA_049288075.1 Oricola sp. | reverse complement strand
CGACGAAGGGCAGCGCGACGCCATTGACGCCGAGCAGTGCGCCCGCCGCCAGTATGGCGACGAAAGTCGCCGGGCCGCGCCATGCGATTGTCGCCGGTTGCGCCGCCGACCACACGCCGACCGCCACCATCGCCAGCAGATGGTCGAGACCGAGGATCGGGTGGAAGAAGCCGGAATTGAATCCGGAAACGTCGTGACCGGGATGGGCGAAGGCCGGTGTCGCGATCAGGGCGAGCGCGGCGACGCCGAGAGACTTTTTCAGTGCAGAATTCATGATCCCGTCCTCCTCTAGCGGACCTTGATTTCGGCCATTTCCTCGCCGTCCGGACCCATGACATGGGTCGAGCAGGCAAGGCACGGATCGAAGGAATGCAGCGTGCGCAGGATTTCCACCGGCTCCTCAGGGCGCTCCATCTTGGTGTTCATCAGCGATGCCTCGAACGCCCCGATATTGCCCTCGTTGTCGCGCGGGCTGCCGTTCCAGGTGGTCGGCACGACGCACTGGTAGTTGTCGATCTTGCCGTCCTTGATCTTGATCCAGTGCGCCAGTGCCCCGCGCGGCGCCTCGGTGAATCCGACGCCCTTGACCTCGCTCGGCCAGGTCTTCGGATCGAACTTCTCGACATTCGCCGTCGACGAGTCGCCCGCCTTGATGTTGGCGACCAGCTTGTCCATGAAGTAGCGCTGCATCTCCGCCGCCCACTCGCATTCCAGCGCGCGCGCCGCGGTGCGGCCGAGGGTCGAGAACAGCGCATCGACCGGCACGTCGAGCGTCTTCAGGGTCCGGTTGATCTGTTCGGTGAAATATTCATGCCCTTGGGCATAGCCGACGACGTAGCGGGCGAGCGGGCCCACTTCCATCGCATGGCCGCGCCAGCGCGGCGCCTTGATCCACGAATATTTCGCCGACTCGTCGATCTGCTGGATGTTGGTCCTGGTGCCGATGAGGTTCGGCCCGAGCGCGTAGTTCGGCTCGGTGATGCCGTCCCACGGATGCAGGCCCTTCTTCTCGTCCGGGTAGGCGTACCAGGAATGCGGCACGAATTCCTGGATCTGCTCGGGATCGCGATGATCGACCTCGTGCACCTCCTTCAGGTTGCCGTTGATGATCGCGCCGCGCGGCATCATCAGGTTTCCGGCCGAGTAGTCGTTCGCCTTGTCGGGAATGTCGCCATAGGCGAGCACGCTCTTGCCCGACAGGCCGCCGCCATAGAGCCAGCCCTTGTAGAACTGGGCGATTGCGAGAAGGTCGGGGATGTATACGTTCTTGACGAACTCCAGCGTCCGGTCGATTACGCCGGAAACGTAGTTCAGCCGGTCCATGTTGATCGGCGCGCCAGCGGCCAGCGGGCCATCCATGTTGATCGCGCAGGGCACGCCGCCGACCAGCCAGTTCGGATGCGTGTCCTTGCCGCCGAAGATCGTGCGCGTTGTCATGATCTCCTTCTGGAAATCGAGCGCCTCCAGGTAGTGCGTCACCGCCATCAGGTCGGCTTCCGGCGGCAGCAGGTAGGCCGGGTTGGTCCAGTAGCCGTTCTTGAATGGGCCGAGCTGGCCGGATTCGACGAACTTCTTCAGCCGGTTCTGCACGTCACGGAAATAGCCCGGCGACGACTTCGGATGGCTCGGCGAGATCGACTGCTGCAGTTCCGACGTGGCCTTCGGATCGGCCTTCAGCGCGTTGACCGGGTTGACCCAATCGAGCGCGTGAAGGTGGTAGAAATGCACCAGGTGGTCATGCACCTGCAGCGACAGCTGCATGATGTTGCGGATCGAGTTGGCGTTCTCGGGAATGTCGATGCCGAGCGCGTCCTCGACCGAACGCACCGAGGTGAGCGCGTGGGTGCCGGTGCAGACGCCGCAGATGCGCTGGGTGAACGCCCAGGCGTCGCGCGGATCGCGGCCCTTCAGGATCACTTCGAGCCCCCGCCACATCGTGCCCGTGGAGACCGCGTTGCGAATGATGTTGTTCTCGTCGACATTGACCTCGCAGCGCATGTGACCCTCGATCCGGGTCACCGGATCGACGACGATGCGCTGGCCCGAGGTGTCGAGTTCGAAACCGTTCGGTGTCTGGATGGTCATCAGCTTTCCCCTCCCTTCTGGCGGGCGCGCTTGACGGCGCTGAGCCCGGCATGCGCTGCCGCGGCGACGCCGACGACGGCCGCCGCGGTTCCGCCGATCTTGTCTGCATTGGCTTCGATGCCGAAGCCGTGGACTTCGGTCAGGCGGTCATAGAACGAGCCCTTGTCCCAGAACCCGTCTTCCGAACAGCCGAAGCACGGATGGCCGGACTGGATCGGGAAGGACAGGCCGCCGTTCCAGCGCACCGTCGAACAGGCGTTGGAGGTGGTCGGTCCCTTGCAGCCGACCTTGTAGAGGCAGTAGCCCTTGCGCGCGCCCTCGTCGTCGAAGGACTCGACGAACTGGCCGGCGTCGAAATGCGGCCGGCGATAGCACTTGTCGTGG
>JBAQHA010000222.1:0-2381 GCA_049288075.1 Oricola sp. | reverse complement strand
GGCTCGACGTCCGGCATGATCAACTATGTGCGCGACCGAAAGCCGGCAAAGGTGCTCCTGGTGACGGAATGCTCCATGGCGTCCAACATTTCGTCTGAAGTGCCGGAGACCGAATTCGTCAAGCCGTGCAACCTGTGCCCGCACATGAAGCGCATCACGCTGCCGAAGATCCTCGACTCGCTGTGCGAGATGAAGGACGAAATCCTGGTCGATCCGATGATCGCCGACCGCGCCCGTCTCGCGGTCGAGCGCATGGTCAACCTGAAGCACTGACCGGTTTTCGCCGGTCTATTCCACCACTTCGAACGGCAGCTCGAAGTCGCCCGTCTTCGGCGAATTCACGTCGTGGACGCGGAATTTCGCGGTGTATTTTCCGGCCGTCAGACCCGACAGGTTGACCGTGAGGTTCATCTGGAATTCGCGGTTGTGGTAGCGCACGGGCAGGTTCACCGTCAGGAAGTCTTCCTTGGCGAAAAGCGAGTTGCCATCGGAATCGAGCAGGTCGAAGTCGGATGAAAGGCTGATCTCGTTTCCGCCGATGGAGTGCTTGCCATAGCCGAACCCGATAGGCTCGACATAGATCACCAGCGGTTCGCCGGGCTTGAAGATGTTGTTTTCCCGCTGCCGGTAGATGCCGAAGCCATCGGAATCCTCAACGAACAGGACCTTCCGGAAAACCAGAGGCGACTGTGTCCAGATTTCCTCCATCGCGGCGTCGAGCGCCTCGGCGGCGCCGATGGAATCGCCCTGTTCGAGCAATTGCTCCGCCTTTGCGGCATTGTCGGCGATCGGCCCGGCATGCGCGGCGCCGGTCACGGCGGCGAACAACAACAGGGACATGAAACAAGTCAAAGCGCGCATCTAACCCCTCCTTAGGCTGCTCCGGGAAGCCTTGGCACACCCATAAGTCCCGCCGATGACGGCCTCGGCGGTGGACCGGCTTCGCATCCGGTCCGCAGACGGATATTCCATTACGTCCCCGTGGTGGTCAAACGGAATCCCGCGCCGATGTACGACCTTGGCCGGGTGGATCGCGAAAAGGCATTTCGGCCCGTGCGGCTGCGGGGGCTAGCGCAATTCCATCGGAACGGCGTATGGGGGAATTTGCTTTGTTGATGTCTTTCGGCCCGGGGCCGTCTGGCGGTGAGGGGAAGTGGTCGAATTGGACAGGAACGATACTGGCGTGCTCATCATCGGCGGCGGGCTCGCCGGTCTGTTCTGCGCGCTGAAACTTGCGCCGAAAGCGGTGACGGTGATTACCGCGGCGCCGATCGGGCGCGGAGCCTCCTCGGCATGGGCGCAGGCCGGAATCGCGGCGGCCGTCGGCCCTGGCGACACCGTCGAGAAGCATGTCCATGACACGCTCGTCGCCGGCGACGGCATCGTCGACGAGGATGTCGCGCGCATGATGGCCACGCAGGCCGCCAGCCGCATTCACGACCTGCTCGACTATGGCGTGCCCTTTGACCGCGACCTGGAAGGCCATCTGCAGGTCAGCCGCGAGGCGGCGCATTCCGAAAGCCGGATCGTGCGCGTGCGCGGCGACATGGCCGGCCGCGCCATCATGCAGGCGCTGGTCGAGACCGTGAAGAAGACCCCGTCGATCCGCGTCCTCGGCGGCTATGTCGTCGAACGGCTGCTGGTCGAGAACGGCCGCGTGGTCGGGCTGGAGGCGCTCGGCAACGGCAATGGCGAGCACGACGGCCAGTTGACGACAATCCGCGGCTCGCACGTCGTGATCGCCGCCGGCGGCGTCGGACACCTCTACGAGATCACCACCAATCCGGCCGAAGCGCGCGGCGGCGGCATCGGCATGGCGGCGCGCGCCGGCGCGCGCATGGCCGACATGGAATTCGTGCAGTTCCATCCCACTGCGATCAATGTCGGCAAGGATCCGTCGCCGCTGGCGACCGAAGCCTTGCGCGGCCACGGCGCGAAGCTGATCAACAAGCACGGCGAGCGCTTCATGTTGCCGCTGCACCAGGATGTCGAGCTCGCGCCGCGCGACGTCGTCGCGCGCGGCATCTTCGCCGAGGTGCAGGCCGGCCGCGAGGCCTTTCTCGACTGCACGGAGGCCGTCGGCAAGACTTTCGCCGAGGAGTTTCCGACGGTCTACGGCTACTGCAAGGAAGCTGGCATCGATCCGGTGACCGAGCCGATCCCGGTCATTCCGGCCGCGCATTATTTCATGGGCGGCATCTGGACCGACATGGACGGACGGACGTCGCTGCCCGGCCTGTGGGCCTGCGGCGAAGTGACATCGACCGGCGCGCATGGCGCCAACAGGCTCGCCTCCAATTCGCTGCTGGAAGCCGTCGTCTTCTCGGCCCGCATCGCCGAGGCTCTCGCGCGCGAACCGCTCGCCGACGCCCCCGCTGACT
>JBAQHA010000221.1:0-3979 GCA_049288075.1 Oricola sp. | reverse complement strand
GCGTCAATAATTCCCGCCGTCCTTTGCGGCGAGAACATAGAGCAATTGTTAACCGGGCTGGCGCAGGCTTCGAATCCTGAATCGCCGAAAGGGCGCGATGATGTACGTTCGCACATGGCTCGCCGCTGCCACGGTACTCGCGGCCCAGGCGCTGTCGGCGGATAGCGCGTGGGCGACGGAGATGTTTCGGCCATGGGCCGACCCGAAGCGGGCGATCATCCTCGACGGTTACGAGCACAACGTCCTCGACCTGCGCGAGATCGCGACCGACAAGCGCGTCACCGCCTTCATCCACAAGGGCTCCGACGGGCTTCCGCCGCCCTACAGATGCGAAGGCGAAGAGGCGGAACGCCAAGCCTGCCGCGTGACCTGGCAGCGATACGCGATTTCGCGGGAACTCTACCAGACGCGCCGGGCGTTGGCGAAGAACCTCGGCCTCAAATGGGGCGCCTATCACCTCGCGCGGTCCGGCGATCCGCTGGAGCAGGCCCGGCATTTCCTCGATTTCGCCGATCCGCAGCCGGACGAACTGATCGCTCTGGATCTGGAGGGGCTGGACGACGAGAAATGGATGTCGCTCGAGGACGCGCAGCGCTTCGCGATCTTCATCCGCAACGAAACCGGCCGCTTCCCGGTCCTCTACGCCAACGAGATCGTCGCCCGGCGGATCGCGGAAAAACGCGGCGAATACCGCGTCCTGTCCCGGCTTCCGCTCTGGTACGCCCGCTACAAGCCGGCGATCCGCGATGCGTTCCCGAAGGGCAACTGGGAGAGCTACCACATCTGGCAATTCGCCTATCACGGCAACTGCTCGGAGAAACGCTGTCCGTACCGGGTGCGCGGAACCGACACCGATATCGACGTCAACATCGTCGACATGACCCCGGACCAACTCCGCAAGGTCTGGCCCTTCGGAGGGCTGCTGGAAGACAAGGCGCCGCTGATGATCCCGATTCCCGTCGCCCGGCCGGACGTTCCCGGCGTCGACGGCGCGCCCGCGCCGGCCGAGCCCGAACAACTGCTGGCCTATCTCGCCGGGACCGTGACCGAATGGTGGGGCGCGACCTCGGCCCGGTACCGGCAACTCGCCTCGCTCGGCATGGGCGGAATCGATCCCGTCACGACCGCGTTCATCGGCGCAGCGGCGCGACCGGCGCCGCCCGAATACCGCCACTAAGCGCCGGCGGGTATTGCCGGTTTCGTATTGCGCGCGTGAAATGCGCACCTACATGATGCGAACCATCATGCAACCGAAGGCGCGCCCGTGAATTTCAAGAGCTTCGTCCCGAAACGCTTTCGCGGCGGCGGCCCGGTCATCCCGGTCGTCCGTCTGCAAGGCACGATTGCCGCCGGCAGCACGCCGATGTCGCAGAACCTGTCGCTTGCGACGACGGCCGCGATGATCGAGCGAGCCTTCGCCGACAAGTCCGCTCCGGCAGTCGCCTTCACGATCAATTCTCCCGGCGGCTCGCCCGCGCAATCGCGCCTCATTCACCGCCGCATTCGCGACCTCGCCGAGGAAAAGAACAAGCTGGTGCTGATGTTCGCCGAGGACGTCGCGGCGTCGGGCGGCTACATGATCGCCGTCGCCGGCGACGAGATCATCGCGGATCCGTCCTCGATCGTCGGCTCGATCGGCGTGATCTCGGCCGGCTTCGGTTTCGTCGAGGCGATCAAGAAGCTGGGCGTCCAGCGCCGCGTCTACACGGCGGGCGAGAACAAGTCCCTGCTCGACCCGTTCCAGCCGGAGAAGGCCGAGGACATCGAGCGGCTGAAGTCGCTGCAACTCGAAATCCACAAGGTGTTCATCGATCTGGTCAAGCAGAGGCGCGGCGCGAAGCTTGCCGACGATCCCGAGCTTTTCACCGGCGCGTTCTGGGCAGGCGAAAAGGCGAAGGAACTCGGCTTGGTCGACCATATCGGCGACATGAGGTCGTTCCTGAAAATGCGTTACGGCAAGAAGACGGAATTGCGGCTGATCCAGCCGCAGCGCAACCTCTTCGGCCGGAGAGCCGCCTCCGGCGTAATTTCCGCAATCGGCGGGATCGATCCGCAGGCATTGACGGCGACGGCCGCGTCCGGCGTGATCGGCGCACTGGAAGAACGCGCGCTGTGGGCGCGTTACGGGCTTTAGCGAACCGGCCGCCGGGGGAGGATGGATCCATGCCGCAATTGCTGTTTTTCGCCGCCGTCGTGGTGGTGGGGGTGCTGGGCTACCGCGCCTTCGTGAAGGAGGCCCAGCGCGTTTCGGCGCGCGTCAGGCGAGCGGAAAAGGAACAGGAAACCGGCGCCGCCGGTACGCTGGTCAAGGACGAGAAGACCGGCGAATACCGGGTGGTGCGTCCGGACGAATAGAAAACGGGACGGCCTTGCGCCGTCCCGTTCGTTTTCCGGGGGCGCGCAATCAGCGGCGCAGCCGATTGTCGTCGCAATAGCGGACCTTCTGGCTCGGCAACAGGACGTAGCAATCCTTGATCGCGACGCGCTTGCCGCCGATGGTCTTGTAGACGATCTGGCATTCGCATTCCTCGGCCGAGCTGACCTGGCGCGGCGGGGTCCACGGACGGCAGTTCGGGGTGACTGGCGTGCCGGGAACGCAGGGCGGGATCATGCTGGAATAGGGACCGTCGCCATCGAAGTCCCCGGTCGGCGGCGTCCCGGCGGGAGGCGGAGGTGTGGGGGCCGGGTTGTTGGGCGACTGCTGCGCGTGGGCGCCGGACAGACCGGCGAAGGGCTCGACCGAAACGGCGGTCATGGCGATCATCGGGACGAAGAGCGCGGTGATGAGGATCTTGCGGGTTGCGAATGCGATGGTCATGTCGGTGCTCCATTCGGATTCGTTAAGATTTCGCCGGGCTTCCGGCGGTCCTTGTGCCTTCGGCGAAATCCGTCGCCGTCGAAGGCCTGCCCCGAATATGCCAGACCGGTGCGCCCGACTCCGTGCGATCGCTCACACCGCGTTTACTTCGCGTTCACCGTGCTTTGCCCCTAGCAGCGGCCTGCGCCCTTGACCCCCGGACAAGCCCATGCCACGGAAGCGCAAAATCGCCACAGGCCGAAATCCGATGACCGCGCACACGACGATCGACAAGCTGCACCCGTCCCGCTCGTTCCAGGGGCTCATCCTGACGCTTCACAACTACTGGGCGGAGCACGGCTGCGTGATCCTGCAGCCCTACGACATGGAAGTCGGCGCCGGCACGTTCCATCCGGCGACGACATTGCGTTCGCTCGGGCCGAAGCCGTGGAAGGCGGCCTATGTGCAGCCTTCGCGCCGGCCGAAGGACGGACGCTACGGCGAGAACCCGAACCGGCTTCAGCACTATTACCAGTACCAGGTGATCCTGAAGCCGTCGCCGCCGGACCTGCAGGAGCTCTATCTCGGCTCGCTGCGCGCCATCGGCATCGACCCGCTGCTGCACGATATCCGCTTCGTCGAGGACGACTGGGAAAGCCCGACGCTGGGCGCATGGGGACTCGGCTGGGAATGCTGGTGCGACGGCATGGAAGTCTCGCAGTTCACCTATTTCCAGCAGGTCTGCGGCATCGAATGCGCGCCCGTCTCGGGCGAATTGACCTACGGCCTCGAACGCCTCGCCATGTATGTCCAGGGCGTCGACAACGTCTACGACCTCAACTTCAACGGCCAGGACGGTGAAGACCGGATCACCTATGGCGACGTCTTCCTGCAGGCCGAGCAGGAATATTCGCGGCATAATTTCGAATACGCCAACACGGCGATGCTGCTGAAGCATTTCGAGGATGCCGAGAAGGAATGCGAGGCGCTGCTGGCCGCCGGCGCGCCGGAGGAGAGCGCCAACCAGCGCCTCCACAAATGCGTGCTGCCGGCCTATGACCAGTGCATCAAGGCGAGCCATGTCTTCAACCTGCTCGATGCGCGCGGCGTGATCTCGGTGACCGAGCGCCAGAGCTACATTCTCAGGGTACGCAACCTGTCGCGCCAGTGCGGCGAGGCGTT
>JBAQHA010000220.1:0-3908 GCA_049288075.1 Oricola sp. | reverse complement strand
GTCGAGACCTTCGAGGGCTGCAATCTCAAGCTGACAGCGCGCCACACGGTTTTCGAGGGAGGCACGCGGGGGGCGCCTGTGATGGTGATATCCGATGCGCCGGGCCGCGACGACGACGCGTCGGGCGAGGCGTTCACCGGCCCGGAAGGGCAGTTGTTCGACCGGATGTTGGCCGCCATCGGTCGGACCCGCGACGATTGCTACCTGGGCTTCACCGTGCCCTGGCGCGTGCCGGGCAACGCGGCGCCCTCGACCTTGCAGGCGGCGATCTGCAAGCCTTTCATCGAGCGGCAGATCGAACTGGCGCGGCCGCGGTTCCTGGTCCTGCTCGGCAACGGCGCTGCGCGCGTCCTGATCGGCGCCTCGGACAACATCCTGCAGGTGCGCGGCGAATGGAAAACCGTTCGCACGGCAAGCGGATGCGAGGTGGCCGCGATCGCGACGCTTCAGCCGCGCTATCTGCTCGAACATCCCGCCCAGAAGCGCTTCGCCTGGGCCGATCTCCTCAAGATCCGCGACCGCCTCGACGAACCGTTATCGTGACGGCGTAAACGCGGCATATTTCGTCGCCAATTCCCCGGCGGCGAGACCGTATTGCCTGTAGCACGGGCAAAGGTTCGAAAACGCGAGACACGATGATCAAGCTGGTACGCCCCGTTGCAGGTCTCCTGGCCTCCACCCTGCTGCTTCTGACGGGTTTGGGGCTCATCGGAGTGCTGCTGCCGATCCGTGCCGGACTGGAAGGCTGGAGCCCGGTCGTCGTCGGCTGGATCGGTTTCGGATACGCGCTCAGCTTTACCGCAGGCTGCCTTGTCGTGCCCCGCCTCGTGCTGCGAGTCGGCCATGTCCGCGTCTATGCGGTGCTTGCGACTATCCTCGCGATGTCGACGCTCCTGCATGCCCTGCTGATACAGCCGATCGCGTGGATCGTGTTTCGCGGCATCGCCGGTTTCGCGCTCGCGGGCACCTACATGATCGTCGAAAGCTGGATCAACGAAAAGACCGGCAACGAAGACCGCGGCAAGATGTATTCGGTCTACATGGTCACGACGATGGTCGGCGTGATGGCGGGACAATTTCTCCTGGTGACGGCCGATCCGGCAACTACCACCCTGTTCATGGTCTCGGCGCTCCTGTTCGCGGCGGCCGTCATCCCGACCGGACTTTCCAACGCGTCGTCGCCGAAGCCGTTGACGGAAGTATCATTCGACCTCGCCAAGCTCTACCGGAACTCCCCGCTCGCCTCCGTCGGCATTATTCTGACAGGCGTCACCTTTGGCGCCTATATCTTCCAGGCGCCCGTCTATCTGCAGCTTTCCGGTTTCAGCGACGTCCAGATTGCCACGGCGATGGCGGCGGCGATGGTCGGCGGCATGGCGTTCCAGTTCCCGCTGGGGCGCCTGTCCGACGGGATGGACCGGCGGCGCGTCATCGTCGCGACGACGTTTGCGGGCCTCATCCTTTCGGCGATCCTGGCGACGTCGACCGGGATTTCGTTCATCGCGCTGACGGCGCTGATGTTCCTGTTCGGCGGCGTTCTGATGCCGCTTTATTCGATCGTCACGGCCCATGCGAACGACCACGCGGCGCCCGACGAATTCGTCAAGATTTCTTCCGGCCTGCTGATCCTCTACGGCGTCGGTTCTATGGCCGGGCCGGTGATCGCCGGCGCGTTCATGAACGCGATGGGCCCGACGGGATTCTTCGTCCTGATGGCCGGATCCTATCTCGCCTTCGGTCTCTACGCCGCATGGCGCATCACCCGGCGGGCCCCCGTGCCGCAGGAGGAGATGACAGGCTTCACCTACGCGCCGCCGGTGGCACAAACGCCGGAAGCGATCCAACTCAATCCGCGCGCCGACGACGCGGCCGCCTGATCCCGGTCAGCCCTGAGGCGTGATGACGCGCCGCGCGCCCTTGCGCTCGATGCCCAGACGGTGCTCGCGATATATGATGAAGATGCCCGAGGCGACGACGATCGCCGAACCGGAAAGCGTCCATGCGCTCGGTAGTTCGCCGAAGACGAAATAGCCGATTGCCGTGGCCAGCATGACAGAGGTGTATTCGAACGGTGCGATGGTCGACACGTCGCCGTGGCGATAGCTCTGGGTCATGAGTATCTGGCCGACGCCGCCGCAAAATCCTGCGACGATCAGCGATATGGCCTGGGCCGGGTCAAGCGTCAGCCAGCCGAACGGAATCGTTGCCAGGGCGAAGACCGAAGAGGTTACGGAGAAATACAGCACGATGGTCGTCGTCTTCTCGGTGTCGAGCAGGCGCCGCACCATGATCATCGCGAGGCCGGAGATGCAAGCTGCGCAGAAGCAGGCCGCCACGCCAAGCGCCTCGTCGCCGCCGAAGCCGCCGGCGCCGCGAAACAGCTGGAGCTTCGGCCAGGAAATTATCAGCACGCCGATCAACCCGAGCGTGACCGCGCCCCAGCGGTAGCGACGCACGACTTCGCCGAGTATCAACGCGCCGAGGCCGACGCTGATCAGCGGGCCGGCATAGCCGATGGCGATCGCGTCGGGCAGAGGCAGCCGGGTCAAACCGAAGAAGCCGAGCGTCATCGAGGAAACGCCGATGAGGCCGCGGCCGACATGGCCGAGCGGGCGGCTGGTCTTCCAGGACCGGGCGAACTCGCCGGTCGTCAGGAGGTAGGCGCAGATTGGGAGGAGCGCGAAAAAGGAGCGGAAGAAGACGATCTGGCCGGCCGGCACGGCGCCCGCGTATTTGATCGCGGTCGCCATGCCCACGAAAGCGCAAACCGAGGCGACCTTCAGGCCGATGGCGAGCAGCGGATTCGGGTCTGCAACGGCGGGGGCGACAGGACGCGGCATTATGCGGGCACTTCGAACGGCGCGCGCCGGGCGAGCCAGCCGGACATCTCCTCCATCTGGCCGGCAAGCGCGAACAGCGTTTCCTCGTCGCCGATGCGGCCGACCGCCTGGACACCCAGCGGCAGGCCCGCATCCGTGACATGCACCGGTAGCGCGATGGCGGGCTGGCCCGTCACGTTCTGGATGGCCGGCCAGTGGGTGAACCAGAGGCTCAGGTCCACCATCTTGTGGATCAGCGGCCGCAGCCCGAGCAAGGGCGTCAGATGCAGCGCGTCAAGCACCACCTCGTTCAACCAGTCCATTCCTTTCGTGTCCATACCGCCGACGGCAAGCGGCGGATGGGCGATCAAGGGCATCAGCACGGCGTCGTAACCGTCGGTCTGCAACAGCAGCTCCCGTGTCGCCATCTGCAGGCGCATCAGCGCCGACGCCACCTCGCTGCCGCCCGACATGGCGCCGTAGCGGCGCATGATCCTGGTCAGGCGCTCAAGCTGCCCGGGCCCGGTCAACCGGTCCGCTTCCAGGCGCAGTTGGCCGGCCAGCGAGGACGCCACGCCCAGCCCGAAATCGGCGAAGAAATCGCGCGTGACCATCGGCAGGTCTATCTCGACGACCTCGTGCCCGCCTTCGCGGGCCAAATCGCAGGCGGTGTCGAGCGCCTTGCGCGTCTCCGGAGACACATCGAGGTCGAGCGGAGAACTGCGATAGACCCCTATGCGCATCCCCTTCGGCCGCTTGGCCGCCGCGGCGGCGTAAGTGCCCGAGGCCGGCTTCGCGCAATAGGGAGACAAATTGTCCGGCTCGCAGGACAGATCCAGCATCGCCGCGGAATCGCGAACCGAGCGGGTAACCGCGTGCTGGGCGAGAAACCCGTACCAGCCTTCGAGAAAATCCGGCGAGAACGGAACCCGGCCACGCGACGGCTTCATGCCAACCAGACCGCAGCAGGCCGCCGGCACGCGGATCGATCCGCCGCCGTCGGAGGCGTGAGCAACCGGGACGATTCCTGCCGCGACCAGGGCGGCCGACCCTCCGGACGAACCACCGGTCGTATGACCGGTATTCCAC
>JBAQHA010000219.1:0-3854 GCA_049288075.1 Oricola sp. | reverse complement strand
TCCTTGGGGTGATGCCGGCAGTTTATCTCGTGCTGATGTATCTGACGCTGACGAGCCAGAAATAGGGCGGGTCGGGTCATGGACGATGACCTCTATCAGCAGGCACTGGCGGATCCAGCAGCTGTTTTCGCGACGCCGGAAGCCGTGGTCGAGGACGACCGGATCAGCAGAGGGCAGAAGATCGAAATCCTGCGGCGATGGGAATACAATGCGGCGGAAGAGGATGTCGCGCTGGAGGAGGGCATGCCGGGCAACGAAACCGATCTGCTCAGGCGTATCCTCGTTGCTCTGGGGGCAGTTGTCGGCCCGATCGACGTCGAACATACGCCACCATCGAAACAGCACGGTCTACCCCGCTCCTCGATCCCGAAGCTCAAGGAATGACCGGCGGCGAGAAAATCGTATCGCGTTGATCCACGTCATTTAATCGTCATCGCCATCCGCCTAGCCTGCCCGCAGTCAATGGCGGCGGCAACCGGGAGGACGGGAATGAGCCAGGACGTGATCGGCAAATCCGCTGAGGATGCGGCGCGCGCCAACATGACGGACTACGCATCGGAACGGGCGTCGTTTTCCTGGGACCAGGCAAGGGCGCTGCTGGACGGCCTGCCCGGGGGCAAGCTCAACATCGCCTACGAGGCCGTCGATCGTCACGTCGTCAACGGCGGCGGCGACAAGACGGCGCTGCGCCTGATCGGCAAGGACGAGGGCACGACCGACCTCAGCTACCGCGATCTCATGCACCTGACGAGCCGTTTCGCCAATGCGCTGCGCTCGCTTGGCGTGGAGAAAGGCGATCGCGTCTATTCGCTGCTCGGCCGCGTGCCACAGCTCTATGTCGCCGTGATCGGCACCTTGAAGGCCGGCTGCGTGTTTTCGCCGCTGTTCTCCGCCTTTGGGCCGGAGCCGGTGAAGGCTCGCCTGGAGATCGGCGGCGGCAGCGTGCTGTTGACGACAAAGGCGCTCTACAAGCGCAAGGTTGCGCCGATCCGCGACCAGTTGCCCGGACTCCGACACATCCTTCTAATCGACGGCGAAGACGCGGAACAGGGCCTGCTCGATCTTAGCAAGCTGATGGATGCGGCGTCGCAGGACTTCGAAGTCGTGGCGACCGATCCCGAGGATCTGTCGCTGCTGCATTTCACCTCGGGCACAACCGGCAAGCCGAAGGGCGCGATGCATGTCCACCAGGCCGTTGTCGCGCACAACTACACCGGGCAGACGGCGCTCGATCTTCATCCCGACGACGTCTTCTGGTGCACGGCCGATCCGGGTTGGGTGACCGGAACCTCCTACGGCATCATCGCGCCGCTGACCAACGGCGTGACGATGGTGATCGACGAGGCGGAATTCGACGCCGAGCGCTGGTACCGCATCCTGGCGAAGCAGAAGGTGACGGTGTGGTACACCGCGCCGACGGCGATCCGCATGCTGATGAAGGCCGGCGCCGATCTGGCGAAGAAAGAGGACCTTTCCAACCTGCGCTTCATGGCCAGCGTCGGCGAGCCGCTCAATCCGGAGGCGGTGCTTTGGGGAGTCGAGGTGCTCGGCAAGCCGTTTCACGACAACTGGTGGCAGACGGAGACCGGCGGCATCATGATCGCCAACTATGCCTGCATGCCGATCAAGCCCGGCTCGATGGGCAAGCCGATGCCCGGCATCGAGGCGGGGATCGTCGAGCGCACGCCGGAGGGCGTAAAGGAGATTGTCCGGCCGATGGCGCTCGGCGAACTGGCGCTCCGACCCGGCTGGCCGTCGATGATGCGCGGCTACCTGCACGAGGACGAGCGTTACGCAAAAGCCTTCTCGAATGGCTGGTACCTTTCAGGCGACCTCGCGATGCGCGACAGCGACGGGTATTACTGGTTCGTCGGCCGCTCCGACGATGTCATCAAGAGTGCCGGCCACCTGATCGGCCCGTTCGAGGTCGAAAGCGCGCTGATCGAGCACGAGGCCGTGGCGGAAGCCGCAGTGATCGGCGTGCCGGACGAAACGGCTGGCGAAATGGTCAAGGCTTTCGTGGCGCTGAAACCCGGCTTCACGCCGGACGAGGAGTTGCGGCTTTCGATCCAGGGCCATGCGCGCAAGAAGCTCGGGCCGGCGGTCGCGCCGAAGGAGATCGTGTTTCGCGAGAATCTGCCGAAGACACGCAGCGGCAAAATCATGCGCCGGCTCCTTAAGGCGCGCGAACTGGGCCTGCCCGAGGGCGACATTTCCACGCTTGAGAGTGACGAAAAATGACAGGCGATATCAGACCGCACCTGAACCGCGAACACGTCCTCGACCTGCTGTCGCGAATGATCCGCGTGCGCCACTTCGAGGACAAGTGCGCCGAACTCTACACGCAGCAGAAGATTCGCGGCTTCCTGCATCTTTATGACGGCGAGGAGGCCGTCGCCGCCGGCGTGATCCCGCTGCTGACGCCCGAGGACCGGCTGGTCGCCACCTATCGCGAGCATGGCCACGCGCTGGTGCGCGGCGTGCCGATGGCGGAGATCATGGCGGAGATGTTCGGCAAGTCGAACGGCTGCGCCGGCGGGCGCGGCGGTTCGATGCACCTGTTCTCCAAACAGGCCAATTTCTACGGCGGCAACGCCATCGTCGGCGGCGGGTTGCCGCTGGCGGTCGGGCTTGGCCTCGGTGACAAGATGAGTCGGGAAAAGCGCGTAACCGCCTGTTTCTTCGGCGAGGGCGCAGTCGCGGAGGGCGAGTTCCACGAGAGCCTGAACCTCGCATCGCTGTGGAACCTGCCGGTGCTGTTCGTCTGCGAGAACAATGGCTACGCGATGGGCACGGCGCTGGAATTCACCGAAGCGCAGATGGACATCCACGAGAAAGCGCTGGGCTACAACATCATCAGCGAGGCGGTGGACGGCATGGATGTCGTCGCCGTCGAGGCGGCGGCGCGGCGCGCGCTCGATGCGATCCGCGAGACGGGCAAACCCTATTTCCTCGAATGCCGGACCTACCGCTTCCGCGCTCACTCCATGTTCGACGCGCAGCTCTATCGCAGCAAGGAAGAGGTCGCGGCATGGCGCGAGAAGGGGCCGATCGTGCGCTTCCAGGGCTGGCTGGAAGAGAACGGCCTGATCGAGCATGGCGACGTGGACGGGATCATCGCAGATGCCGAAGCGGAAATCGCCGAGGCCGTGGCCTTCGCGGAAGCGGGCGGTTGGGAGCCGCTGGAAGACCTGACGCGCCATGTCATGGCCGAGGAGCGCCCGGCGCCGCCGATTCAGGCCGCGCCGTCGGCGGAGACCGTCGAAACCACCTATCGTGAGGCGATCAAGATGGCGATCACCGAAGCGATGGAACGCGACGAACGCGTTTTCCTGATGGGCGAGGATGTCGGCCATTACGGCGGTTGCTATGCGGTTTCCAAAGGCCTGCTCGACAAGTTCGGCGCGGATCGCATCCGCGATACGCCACTGTCGGAATCGGGTTTCACGGGCGCCGGCATCGGCGCGGCGATGACCGGGATGCGGCCGATCGTCGAGGTGATGACGGTCAATTTCTCGCTGCTGGCCCTCGACCAGATCATGAACACGGCGGCGACGTTCCGGCACATGTCGAACGGGCAGTTCGGCGTGCCGGTGGTGATCCGGATGGCGACTGGCGCGGGCAAGCAACTCGCCGCGCAGCACTCGCACAGCCTGGAGGGCTGGTATGGTCATATACCCGGTCTGCGCGTGCTGACGCCGGCGACGCTGGAGGATGCGCGCGGCATGCTGCAGACCGCGCTCGCCGATCCCGACCCGGTGCTGATCTTCGAGAATGTCATGCTCTACAACATGACCGGACAGTTGGCGAAGAACGCGGGGCCGGTCGACATCGACAAGGCGGCGGTGCGGCGC
>JBAQHA010000218.1:0-3975 GCA_049288075.1 Oricola sp. | reverse complement strand
CCATGATGTCGGCCATGTGCGCCCACCATTTCCGCATCACAGGATGATCCGGCAGAGCCGCCATCGTGTGGTCTCGCCGCCGCCACATCACGCCGAACAGCGTGTCGGTGTCCCCGTCAAGAAAGATCGAATAATCGCTGACGCCGGCCGCGTGAAGCAGATCCACCAGATCCGGCCATATCTCGTCATGACGGCGCTTGTATTCCTCGGCCATGCCGGGATTGAGCGTCATCTTGAAGGCATGCTTTTCCTTATCGCTCATGCGCGCCGCTCCCTCACCATCCGGAACACGATCGGCAGCGCGATCACGAAGATCAGCAGCGCACCGATGAAAATCGACATCACGATTCCCGGAACGTTGAGCAGCCCGAGGCCGAAGGTCACCAGCCCCATGATGAAGGCGGCGAGCACGACGCCCTGGATCGTGCCGGACCCGCCGAGAATCGAGACGCCGCCGAGCACGACCATGGTAACCACCTCAAGCTCCCAGCCGAGCGCGATCGATGGACGCGTCGAGGCGAGCCGCGACGTCAGCAGCACGGCGGCGATGCCGGACATCAGGCCGGTCAGGCAGAAAAGGATGAACTTCACCCGTTCGACGCGCACGCCGGAAAACCGCGCCGCCACCGGGTTGTTGCCGATCACGAAGACATGCCGGCCGAAATTCGTGCGGTGCAAAAGCACGTAATAAAGAACGGCGAAGACGAGAAAGAGCACGAACTCGAACGGCACGACCCACCAGGCATAGCCCTGCCCGAAATAGGCGAAGCTTTCCGGGTAGCCCTTGAAGGCCTGGTCGCCGAGCACGATGAATGAAAGGCCGCGAAAGAAGCTCATCGTGCCGATCGTCACCACGATCGACGGCAGGCCGAGGCGCGTCACCAGCACTCCGTTGAAGACGCCGCAGGCCAGTCCCGTCGCAATGCCGATGGCGACCAGCCCCGGCGTACCGACGCCGAACTGCAGCGCCATTCCCATCATGGTGGAGGCGAGCGCGATGATCGAGGCGACCGAAAGATCGATTTCGCCGGAGATGATCAGCAGCGCCATCGCAAGCGCGATGATCGCCTTTTCGGTGAAGTTGAACGTGGCGTCCGACAGCGACCACGGCGACAGGAAATAGGGCGACGCGAACGAGTTCACGACGAACAGCGCGACCGCGACCACGAGCAGGAGCGCCGGCCAGGAGAGGATCGCGGCGCGCAGCGGGCTGTCGAGCCGGTCGGGGATGTTGCGGTTTTCGTGAGCGGTATCTGTCATGACGCGACCTCGGCCTGCCGGAGGATCAGGCGGCCGCCGCGTTTCTCTCCGCGCGCGTTGAGCACCACAGCCAGGATGATCGCCGCGCCGGAAATCGCCATCTGCCAGAAGGGCGAGACATTGATGACCGGCAGCGCGCTGTTGATGACGCCGAGGAACAGCGCGCCGAGCAGCGCGCCGGCGACGGAGCCGACACCGCCGGCAATCGATATGCCCCCGATCACGCAGGCCGCGACGATGGTGAGTTCGTATCCCTTGGCGACCTCCACGGAGCCGATCACGTAGCGCGACACCCACAGGTAGCCGCAGAAGCCGGACAGCATGCCCGAGATCAGGAATGCCGTGAACTTGGTGCGGCCGACGTCGATGCCCGCATAGACCGAGGCGGTCGGGTTGACGCCGATGGCGTAGAAGGCGCGGCCGAGCGACGTCCGCGTCATCAGGAGAAAGAAGACGGCGGCAACGACGACGGCGTACCAGGACAGAAGCGGCAGGCCGAGAAAGTCGATGCGCGTCATCTGCACGAAGCCGGTGCTCAATTTGTCCGCGTTGACCCACTGCCCGCCGGCAATCAGGAAGATGATACCGCGATAGATCGTCAGCGTGCCGAGCGTCACGACGATGGCCGGAATGCCGAGCAGCCAGACCATGATTCCGTTGAAGGCGCCGAGTCCCAGCCCGCACAGCGCCGCCAGCCCCATCAGCACCGGCACCGGAATGCCCGGCCAGGCCGCGTTGGTCAGCGCCACGATCATGCCGGACAGCGCCAGGTTGGAGGCCATCGAGAGGTCGATCGAGCGGGTCAGGATCACGCACATCTGGCCGAGCGCCAGGATCATCAGGATGGCCGTGTCGTTGAAGATGCCGGCCAGCGCACCGGCCGAGGCGAAACCGGGCGCGCGGATGTTGGTCGCCACGATCATCGCGACGATGATTGCGGCAAGCCAGAATTCGCGGGACCGCAACAGGATTTTCATGCCGCCTCCTCCGTGATGCCGGCTGCGGCGCGCACGAGGATCTCGGCGTCGAGCCGGTCATTGTTGTCGAGGACGGAAACGATGCGGCCTTCCCGCATGACGACGATGCGGTCGCTCATGCCCATCACCTCCGGCAGTTCCGACGACACCATGATGACCGCGAGGCCGGCCGCCGCCAACTCGCTCATGAACGCATGGACGGCCGCCTTCGAACCGATGTCGATGCCCTTGGTCGGCTCGTCGAGAATGATGACGCGCGGCTGGGTCGCCAGCCACTTGGCGATCACCACCTTCTGCTGGTTGCCGCCCGACAGCGTGCCGGCGTTCTGGCTGAGCGAGGCGGCGCGCAGATCGAGCCGAGTCGCGTATTCGCGCGCCAGCGCGAATTCTTCGGCCAGCCGCAGGAAGCCGTTGCGCGAGGTCCGATCCAATGACGGCAGCGAGATGTTCTGGAAGATCGGCAGGTCGGTGACGACGCCCTGCTTGCCGCGCTCCTCGGGCACATACACGATGCCGCGCGCCACCGCGTCGGCGGGACTTCGGATCACCGCGACCTTGCCCGCGATCTTGACCACGCCCTTCGACGGCCTGGTGGTGCCGAACAGCGCCTGCATGAGTTCGCTGCGCCCGGCGCCGACAAGGCCGTAAAACCCGAGGATTTCGCCCCTGCGCAGCGAGAAGCCGATATCTGCGAACTCGGTCGGATGGCAGTAGCCTGTGACCGTGAGGACGTCCTCGCCGAGCTCGACCTGCTTCTTCGGAAACACCCGGTCGACCGACCGGCCCACCATCAGCCGCACGATCTCGTTCTGGTTGGTGTCCCGGATGAAGCCGCTGCCGACCATCTCGCCGTCGCGGAAGACGGTGTAGCGGTCGGCGATGCGGTAGATCTCGTCGAACTTGTGGCTGATGAACAGGATCGCCTTGCCGCTCTTCTTCAGAAGTTCGATCAGTGCGAACAGGTCCTGTATTTCCTTGTAGGAAAGCGCCGCGGTGGGCTCGTCCATGATGACGATGTCGGCGTCGATCGACAGCGCCCGCGCCACCGCGACGAGGTGCTTGTTGGCGATGCTGAGGTCCTTGAGCCGCGTGTCGGGCGAGATGTGCCCGGCCCCGATCTCTTCGAGCAGCGCGGCGGCGCGTTCGCGCATCGCCCGCCACGCGATCGTCTTGAACCGGGTCTTCGGCGCGTGGCCCAGAAAGATGTTCTCGGCGACGCTCAGTTCGTCGAACAGCACCGTTTCCTGATGGATCGCGGTGATGCCGAGCTTGAAGGCGGCATGCGGCGACGGCAGCGCCACCGGCTCGCCGCCGATGCGGATCTCGCCCTCGTCGGGCTGGTAGATGCCGGTCATCGTCTTCACCAGCGTCGACTTGCCCGCGCCGTTCTCGCCGATCAGCGCGGTGACTTCGCCGGGATAGAGTTCGAGGCTCACCTGGTGAAGCGCTCGCACGCCGGGAAACGTCTTCGTAATTCCGGAGAGCGTTATCTTGGGCTTTGGCAATGGCATTGTCATGAAAACGGCGCTTCGTTTGCTTCTGGCTGCGGCCCCTGGCCGGCAATTGCGGGTGCGCGCTGTGCGCCGGCGGCCTCATCGGCCGCGCCCGCCGGGGTGACCGGCGACGCTGTGCGCCGCCGGCCGGTCTCGGGAGATATTAGTAGATCTTCGAGAATTCCTCGATGTTCGACTTGTCGAACTGGAACGGGGCAGCCATGGCGGCCGCGTTGTTGTCGTCC
>JBAQHA010000217.1:0-3444 GCA_049288075.1 Oricola sp. | reverse complement strand
TCGCAATGTCGGATGGCGACGGTTCAGGATCACCGGCAGGATGATTGTGGACGATGATCAGCGCGGTCGCGTTTAGCGCCAGAGCCCGCCTCAGAACTTCCCGGGGATAGACCGGGACGTGATCGACCGTGCCGATGGAGAGGCACTCATCCGAGATGAGACGGTTCTTGCGGTTGAGATAGAGGACATGAAACCGCTCCACTTCGCCGCGGATGGTGAGAGCGCAATAGTCCAGCACCGCCTGCCAGGATGACAGGACCGGATTCTGGTTGAGGTGCCGCAGCAGGATCTGGCGCGCCTCATAGATGACGACTTGCTCCTGGGCCGAGAGCGGTGCGGACTGCGGCTCCACACCAAATGTCTTCTGATGCCGGGTCATGTTCAGGTCTCCCGACGGGCAGCAGGCCCGATGCCAATGCTCTCAACCCGTCACGAGGCGAGGCGCCGCCCTCTGCCTCGGAGAGAGCGGCGCAGGATCGCAAAGCCGGAGAGCCGGAAATCAGACTTTGCGGGTTTCCGTGTCGGCGGATTTCCGGGTGAGCGCGGCATCGCCGCGGGCGCGGGCGTAAAGAATGCGCTCGGCCGCACGTATGCTGCCAGCCTCTCTTGCCGCCTCAGCCCAGACCGAGATCGGAAGATCAGTGGCAAAGAGCAGGTCCCGCTCGATCCCCATGCCGAAGGGCAACCGGATGGACTCCATTTCCTCCAGCGAGAAACTGCCAAGTTCCGGATAGCCGATATCGGCGAGGCCGAACATGATGTCGCCGTCCGGATCCAGCTCGGTCGCGAGCCAGACGCCTTCGCCGAGCGGATTGAAGAATTTCACGACCGGCACATGGTCGACGTCACGCTGACGGCCGTTGGCGAGCAGCCGAACGCGCAGATCAGGTGTCAGGAGAATCATGCCGCCCTCCTGTCGATGAGGTCGGCATTGACGGCGGAGCTGCCGGCATCCGGAAGGAAGGACAGGATCCAGTCCGCCGCCTTGCTGGCCTGCGAGGCGGCACGGACGATGGCGCGGGAATCCTCGCGCATGACGTCGAGCCAGGAGCCGATGTAATCGGCGTGCCGGACGGTCGGCACGATGCCGAGCGAGGCACAGCAGAAGGCAGCGTTGATCTCGGCGATCAGTTCCTCGAAGGCGTATTTCTTGGAGCCGAAGGAGCCGGAAAGATCGCGGTTGAGCCGTTTGTGATGGCCGCTGGCGTGACCGATTTCATGAAGCGCGGTCCGGTGCCAATTGATCGGCTCGAAATAGGCCTGCGGCGGCGGGACCTGAACATAGTCGTGGGCCGGCACATAGAAGGCCCGGTTGCCGCCGATGCGAAAATCGATGCCGGTGCCCTCGATCAGCGCCTCCACGGCGGGTTCTATCAGCCCCTCCGGAACCGGCAGCGCGGCCGTCGCGACATCCTCGGGCAGGTTCTCGCACTGGTCGGTGTTGAAAACCGTGAAGCGCTTCAGGAAGGGAATCGCCTGGGCTTCCTCGCCGGTCTCGCGCGCGCGCCGCTTCTCGTCCTCCGGCACGAAGCGGTCGGCATAGACGACGGAGGTGCCGCGCTCGCCCTTCATGACATTGCCGCCAAGCGAGAGGGCCTGGCGGAAGGTGAGCCAGCTCTGGCCGGTAAAGCCATGTTCGATCACCGCGCCCCACAGGAGCAGCACATTGATCCCCGAATAAGGCCGGGAGGTCGAAGCATTCTTCGGCATGGCGAGCGGCGCCTTCGCCGCAGCCGTGCCCCATGGCTGGACCCAGGGCACCCGGCCGGCCTCCAGCTCGGTGATGATCTTGTCGGTGATCTCGGAATAGAGATTGGACCGGTCGCGCCTGGCGCCGGCGTTTC
This sequence comes from Oricola sp., assembly GCA_049288075.1. Classification (GTDB taxonomy): domain Bacteria; phylum Pseudomonadota; class Alphaproteobacteria; order Rhizobiales; family Rhizobiaceae; genus Oricola. The sequence goes on along the minus strand of JBAQHA010000217.1, from coordinate 1,600 downwards.
GCTTGTGTCTGGACATCGCGGTTCTCCGCGACGGGCGCCGGAGGCCTCTCCTCCGGTCCTCATCCCGTCACGGCAAACCAGTCCGCACTTTCACTCTCACAAGGGGCGTTGCGGGGTGTCCCCGCAGAAGGGGTCGGGCGAGACTACAGGCTCGGCCGCAGGGGAAGGCCTTCCCCTCCCGGACTTTCCACGTCGCGGTCCATTCGCTTCCAATCCGCGGCGCGGTGGCTTCCAATCAGCCGATTCAACAACTTCGTTGGTCTTTTCCTTTACCGCCCCACGTGATACAAAACCTCACACTATGGATATTGCAGTGCGAGAGTATGTATCTATGCCTCAGGCCCAATCCCAGCGCGAGATAGCCCGTGAACTCCTCGCAGGGCGCGGGATTCTGCGCCTTGCTGAACTCAGGGACGCCGGCGTGACCGCCGCAACCGTCAGCCGCATGGAGAAGGATGGAGAGGTCATCCGCCTGGCGCGCGGGCTCTACCAGCTTGCCGACGCAGAGCTTGACGCAAACCACAGCCTTGCCGAGGCGGCCAAGCGTTTCCCCAAGGGTGTGATCTGCCTCGTCTCGGCGCTCGCCTTTCATGGCCTCACGGATCAGCTTCCCAAGAAGGTGTGGATGGCGATCGGCCGGAACGACTGGACGCCGAAGCCGAGCGACATGCCGATCCGTGTGCTGCGTTTCTCGGACGATCTGCTTGCTGAAAGCGTCGAGACGCATGTGATTGAGGGCGTATCGGTCAAGATATTTGGCGTGGCGAAGACGGTTGCTGACTGCTTCCGGCATCGCGGCAAGATCGGTCTCGCCGTCGCGCTCGAAGGCCTGCAGGAAGCCCTGCGTCAACGCAAAGCAACGCCCGCCGAGATCGCCAGGGCGGCGGATACAGGCGGGGTCGGCACAGTGATCCGCCCCTATCTGGAGGCGCTGACCGCCAATGGCTAAGGAGATCAGGAATATCGGCGCCTCGGTGCGCGCGCGGCTCCTCAACCTCTCCAAGGCGAACGGACAGAGCTTCGATCTGGTGCTCACGCGCTTCGCGCTGGAGCGCCTCCTGTTTCGGCTCAGCCAGTCACCCCACGCCGACCGGTTCGTTCTGAAAGGCGCCATGCTCATGATGAGCTGGTTCGACGATCCGCACCGCGGGACGCGTGATCTCGACCTGCTGGGTTTCGGCGACCCGAGCGAAGCCGCGATGCTGGCGACATTCCGGGACATCCTCGCTCAGGACGCCGAAGACGGCGTCGTGTTCGATCCGGACACGCTGCGCGTCGACCGCATTCGCGAGGAGCTCGACTATGGCGGTCTCCGGCTGCGTGCGATCGCTTCGGTCGGCGGCGCCCGGATCAACCTCACGATCGACATCGGTTTTGGCGATGCGTTGGAGCCTGGGGCGGAAGTCGTCGACTACCCGGTCATGCTCGATCTCCCCGCGCCAAGACTGCGCGCCTATGCGCGGGAGACGGTCATTGCCGAGAAGTTCCAGGCGATGGTGGCGCTGGGCCGGGCGAACAGCCGGATGAAGGATTTCTACGACATCTGGATACTCAGCCAGTCATTCAGCTTCGATGATGAAAGGCTTGCGCAGGCTATCGC
>JBAQHA010000216.1:0-4362 GCA_049288075.1 Oricola sp. | reverse complement strand
CCCCACCCGAACCGGCCAGCCAACGCTACCCGGATGAAGTCTCGAAATCCGCACTCCCCGTCGGACACACTCCCCCACCCCTCGATCATTTCCCCTTGCATCCCAACACCTTACCCCCTCCTCCCCGCTTTTTTCGTCCACCACCCCGCCGCCTCCCCCATCCTTTGCCGCATGACATACGGCTCGAACGAATGGTGGGATCAGGCGGTGGAGCGCAACCGCGCGGCGCTTTTGCGCATCGTCGCGGTGCTGTTCTTCCGGGTCGGGCTGGACGAGGGCGGGGCCGAGACCCTGCCGCGCCACGTCTGGCGCGCCGTTCTCCTCCTGCTGCGCCCGGCCGAATCCGCCGCCCGCCGCCTCGTCATCGTCACCGCGCGCGACATCGCCGTGACGCTTCGCCAGCGCGCCCGAAGCAGGTTTGCATGGGCCGGCGCAGCGAAATCCGGCGGGGCCGGTCCGCAATCGCCCGGTGAGGCGAATTCCTCGGACCCGGCCGCGCTCCCCGGGGACCCGACAGCTGGCGAAGCGCAGCTTAAGGTCGGGGCAAAGACGACCACCGCCTGGGTCTCGCCGCCCGCCGAGCGCAAGCCGGTATCGAGGACCGGCCTCTTCTACAAGGGCAGGCTCGTGCGCCCCGGCGAGACGCCTTGGGCCCCGAAGGAGCCGGCCGGGACGTCCGCCCGGCCGTCCTTCCCGCTGTTCGACGCCCCGATGGGCTTCGATCTCGATCCTCCCGCGCGACGCGCGAAGCTTCCCCCCGTCCGCTCGCTGTTCGACGATGCCGTGCCGTTCTATCTGCGCCGGCGCGAACCGGCGGTAGAGCCCGAGCCGTTCGACGACGGCGAGGTCGGCGCGGCGCGCCTCTGCCGCCGGCTGGTCGCGCTGAAGCAGGCGCTCGACGACCTGCCCGGCCACGCGATCCGCTTCGCGCGCAAAAACGCCCGCCGCGACCATGAGCAGAGGTCGCTGCTGGATCGTCTCGCGACGGCGACCGTAGCCGAGATCGAGCACCTCAACGGGTTCTGCTTCGCCCCGCCGATGCGGATCGGCCGCCCGCCGGGAAGGCGAAGGCGCCGGCTCCACCCGGTCGACGAGATCCTCGGCGAATGTCACGGTCTGGCCCTGATGTCGGTCAGGCGACGGGCGGACACGTCCTGAGGCAGGGGTCCATCAGCAAGCGAAGCGAAGCTTGAGGCCGGGGTAAAGGAACTCCAGGGGCCCGCCAGCGCGCGTCAGCGAAGCTTGAGGGCGGGATAAAGGAACTCCAGGGGCCCATCAGCGAGCGTCAGCGAAGCTTGAGGGCGGGGTAAAGGAACTCCAGGGGACCATCAGCGAGCGAAGCGAAGCTTAAGGATGGGACAAACAAGCCGACAGGCGTTTACGCCTGGGTCTGTTCCAGTTTCAGCGCCTCGTCCTTGGCCTTGAAGTCGGGCTCGACGTGGATGACGATGCGCGCGCCCGGCATTTCGCCGCGCAGCCCGTCCTCGATCCGGTCGCAGATCGCGTGCGACTGCTCCACCGTCATCTTGCCGTCGACGACGAGGTGGAACTCGATGAAGGTCAACGGCCCCGCCGTCCGGGTGCGGATGTCGTGCACCTCCATCGCCCCGCCGCCATTGGCGAGGATGGCGGCGCGGATCCGCTCCTCCTCGTCGCCGGTGACGGCCCGGTCCATCAGGCCGTTCAGCGATTCGGAGATGACGTGCCAGCCCTCGCGCACGATGTTGGCGGCGACGAGGATCGCCAGCACCGGGTCGAGCCACAGCCAGCCGGTCGCCAGCGCCAGGAGAAGGCCGGCCAGCACCCCGGCCGACGTCACCACGTCCGCCATGATGTGCCTGCCGTCGGCGACGAGCGCCGGCGAGCGCGCGCTGCGCCCGGTGCGTATCAGGATCGTCGCGAAAACGCCGTTGATCACGGCCGCCAGCAGGTTGAGCCCGAGGCCGGGGCCCGGCGCCGCGATGGCCGCCTCGCCGCTCATCAGCGTCGTCACGGCCTCCCGCAGGATCAGTAGCGCGGCGAGCACGATCAGCACGCCCTCCAGGACGGCCGACATGTATTCCGCCTTGTAATGGCCGAACGGATGGTCGGTGTCGGCCGGCCGCTGCGCGTAGGAGATCGCCCCGAAGGCCGCCGTCGCCGCGATCACGTTGACGATCGATTCCAGCGCGTCCGAATAGAGCGCGACCGAGCCGGTCAGCCACCACGCGCCGAACTTGATCGCCATCACGGTTACCGCGACGGCGATCGAGGTCGCCGCGAGGCGCCGGACGAGCGTTGACTTTTCCCGGTCGGGCATGCGTTCCGTTCCCGTTCTCGAGCTTCAGGCCGCGGCGTCGCGGCTCCGCTTTGCCTTCGTGTCGACCAGGTGGGCGACGACGTTCTCGATCATCCGCATTCCGGCGTTCTGCCCCAGCGTCATGATCGATTCCGGATGGAACTGCACCGCCGCGATCGGCTCGCTTTTGTGCTCGATCCCCATCACCACCCCGTCCTCGGTCTCCGCCGTGACGATGAAATCGTCCGGCAGCCGCGACGGATCGGCGAAGATCGAGTGATAGCGCCCGACCGTGATGTTCTTCGGCAGGCCGGAAAACACCTTGCCCGGATGGTTGATCCGGATGCGCGACGGCTTGCCGTGCATCGGCAGGTTCAATTGCCGCAGGTTGCCGCCATAGGCTTCCGTCAGCGCCTGCAGGCCGAGACAGACGCCGAAGATCGGCAGGTCGCGGTCGCGCGCCTTGCGGATCGTCGCCTTGCAGTCGAAATCCGACGGCATGCCCGGTCCCGGCGACAGCACCACGAGATCGGGCTTGTATTCGTCCAGCACCGCCTCCGGAAGCGGCGTTCGGATCGTGCGCACCTCTGCGCCGGTCTGGCGGAAATAGTTCGCCAGCGTATGGACGAAACTGTCCTCGTGATCGACCAGCAGGATCTTCACGCCGAGGCCGACTTGCGCCGTCTCGCGCGCCGCCGATTCGTCGTTGCCCTTCTTCGCCTCCCGGATCGCCGCCAGCATCGCCGACGCCTTCAGTTCGGTTTCGGCTTCCTCGTCCTCGGGAACGGAATCGAACAGCAGCGTCGCCCCGGCGCGCACCGAGGCCACGCCGTCGCGCACATGGATCGTGCGCAGCGTCAGGCCGGTATTCATGTCGCCGTCGAACTTCACCATGCCGATCGCCCCGCCATACCAGGCGCGCGGGCTCTTCTCGTTGTTCTCGATGAACCGCATCGCCCAAAGTTTCGGCGCGCCGGTCACCGTCACCGCCCAGGCGTGGCTGAGGAACCCGTCGAAGGCGTCCATGCCGTCGCGCAGCCGGCCTTCCACGTGGTCGACCGTGTGGATCAGCCGCGAATACATCTCGATCTGGCGCCGCCCGATCACCCGCACGGTCCCCGGTTCGCACACCCGGCTCTTGTCGTTGCGGTCGACGTCCGAGCACATCGTCAGCTCGGACTCGTCCTTCTTGGAATTGAGTAGTTTCAGGATCTGTTCCGAGTCCGAGATCGCATCCTCTCCGCGCCGGATCGTTCCCGAGATCGGGCACGTCTCGATGCGCCGGCCGGTGACGCGCACGAACATCTCCGGCGAGGCGCCGATCAGGAATTCGTTGCGGGTAAGATTCATGAAGAAGGAATAGGGCGCCGGGTTGGTCGCCTTGAGGCGAAGCGAGATCGCCGACGGATTGCTATCGCAGCGTTCGTGGAACACCTGCCCCGGCACGACCTCGAACAGGTCGCCGCGCGCGAAACTGTCCTTCGCCTTCTCGACGAGGCGCGCATATTCGCCCGGCACATGGTCGCCGCGCGGCGGGATCGTGTCGGTCTTGGCGAAGGGTTGCGGCGCGACCGTCCCGTCGAGCCCCTCGGTGGTCAACTCGCCATCGGTGAATTCGTAGCGGTCGATCCAGGCCTTGGCGGCATGGTTGTCGACGACGAGGATCTCGTCCGGAAAGAACAGCGCCAGGTCGCGCTGGGCGGGATCGCGCTGCATCTTCTGCTCGACCGGGTCGAACTGGAACGCGATGTCGTATCCGAAGGCGCCATAGAGGGCGAGATCGTTCTCGTCGGCGGAATGGAAATGGTCGACGATGGCGCGAAGCGCCGAGAAGACGCTCGCCGCGCGCGTGCGGTCTTCTTCCATCAGCACCATGGCGGCTTCGGCGATCGTCACGTCGAGCACGCCGTCCCTGCGCTGCACGGCCGCGATGTGATCCGCGCCGGTCAGCGCCTTTTCGATCATCGCCAGAAGCGGCTTGCCGCGTTCCGACAGCGCCTCGATCGTCATGCTGCGCTGATGCGAGGAGATCAGCACCGGCGGATTGACGATCGCCGTGTCCCAGCGCGTGTAGCGGCCGGGAT
>JBAQHA010000215.1:0-9644 GCA_049288075.1 Oricola sp. | reverse complement strand
CCCCTGCTATGCGGGGGAGAGGTGTCGAGCGAAGCGAGACGGAGAGGGGGATCGATGTCGGCGGCTTGCCGCCAGGCCCATACCATTCACCAGCAACGAACTCTTGCCTCCCTCTCCGTTCGGCAGTAACCGGAAACCATGCAGAAAAACCCGCCCTACACCGTCGCCGCGCTGTATCATTTCGCGAAGTTCGACCGCTACGAGGCCTTCAAGCCCGAACTGGAGGCTTTGTGCCAGGACGCGGGCCTCAAGGGCACGCTGCTGCTCGCCTCCGAAGGCATCAACGGCACGGTCGCCGGCTCGCGCGAGGGCATCGACCGGCTGATCGCCTTCCTGCACGCCCAGCCGGAATTCGCCGCGCTCGAGCACAAGGAAAGTTACGCCGCCGACGAGCCCTTCCTGCGCATGAAGGTCCGGCTGAAGAAGGAAATCGTATCCATGGGCGTGCCCGGCACCGACCCGCTCCGGATCGTCGGCACCTATGTCGACCCGCATGACTGGAACGCCCTGATCTCCGATCCCGGCACCATCGTCGTCGACACCCGCAACGACTACGAATACGCCATCGGCACCTTCGAAAAGGCGATTGACCCGCACACCGCGACCTTCCGCGAATTCCCCGACTGGGTGCGCCGCCACCACAACGAACTGAAGGGCAAGAAGGTCGCCATGTTCTGCACCGGCGGCATCCGCTGCGAGAAGGCGACCGCCTTCGTGAAGAATCTCGGCATAGACGAGGTCTATCACCTGAAGGGCGGGATCCTGAAATATCTCGAGGAGGTGCCCGCCGACGAGAGCCTCTGGCATGGCGACTGTTTCGTCTTCGACGAGCGCGTCGCCGTCGGCCACGGCCTCAAGCCCGGCAATTATGCGCTCTGCCGCGCCTGCCGCTACCCGCTGACGCAAGAGGATCTGGCCTCCGACAAATATGTCGAGGGCGTTTCCTGCCCGCATTGCCACGACGCCCGTTCCGAGGAGGATCGCGCCCGCTTCGCCGAGCGCCAGCACCAGATCGCGCTGGCCAGGAAGCGCGGCGAGAAGCACCTTGGCGGTTAGCGCCCCCGCCATGCAGCGCTCGCGCGGCATCGGCGCGCTCGCGGTGAAATCCTCCGGCGGCGCCACCCGCATCGACCGGTTGCACCAGTCCGGCAACGCGAAGATCCGCGTTCCGAAGACCTATGGCGAGGCGCTGGAGGTAGTGCTGATCAACACGTCGGGCGGCATCACCGGCGGCGACACCCTGTCCTGGACCCTCTCCGCCGGCCCGGATACCTCGACCGTCGTCACCACCCAGGCCTGCGAACGTGTCTACCGCTCCACCGGCGCCGACGGTCTGCAGAATACGGCGATCTCCGTCGCCCAAGGCGCCAGCCTTTTCTGGCTGCCGCAGGAAACGATCCTGTTCGAGGCCGGCCGCCTCGCCCGCCGCCTCGATGTCGATCTGGCCCCGGACGCCCGCTTCCTCGGTCTCGAAACGCTGGTGCTCGGCCGCGAGGCGATGGGCGAGACGATCGCAACCGGCTTCTTCCACGACCGCTGGCGTATTCGCAGGGACGGCGAGCTCGTCCATGCCGACGATGCGCGCTTCGATCTGACCCGCCGGGGCGAAACGGCCGACCCGGCGATCCTCGGACTGAACCGGGTCTTCGCGACCCTCGTCTCGATCGCGCCGGGCGACGGCGAGACCCGCTCGATGATGGTCGGAAAAGCCCGCGCGCTGCTCAAGGGAACCGCCGGGGGCGCAAGCGCAATCGGCGGAAAGAACGGCGGCAAGATCGTCGTCCGCCTCGCCGCGCCGTCCGCCTACGCCTTGCGCAAGCTTCTCCTTCCGGTCATCTCGCTGTTCCTCGGCCCTACTGCGCTGCCGAAGGTCTGGAGCCTGTGACGGAACGGCCGACTTAACCCATTCGCAACTATGCCGGCCTACAACAATTTGCAGGCGACCTAGCGTAATGGAGGGAGGCACAGGGCGTGAACCTCGATCCCCTGACCCTGATGGTTCCCGGAATCATCACGACCGGCCTGGCCGCGATAATGCTGTTCGGCTTCTGGTGGCGCTATCGCGACACAACGGCGCTTCTGTGGTGGGGCGCCTCCAAGTTCGTCACCGCCAGCACCATCGCGCTGGTGACCGCCGGCTTCGCGTTGGAGGCCCCGGCATTGATATCCGCCGGTGGCTGGCTTGGAACGCTCTCCGCGCCTTTGGTCTGGGGCGGCGTCCGCCGCTTCAACCGCCTTCCCGTCTCCTGGCCGCTGATCGCCGCGGCTCCTCTCGCCTACGTCTCCACGCTGATGCTGCCGCATGGGCTCGATGGCCGGATATGGTCCGCTGCGATCGGCTTTGCCGCCTGGGTGATCTACCTGTGGGCAGCCGTCTGGACGCTGTGGCGAACTCGCGCCGAGCCGCTCGTCGCCCGCTGGCCGCTGATGGGATTCTTCGGCCTGCACGCCTCGATCTACGCCGGCGCCACCGTCGGCGTGCTGGCAGGCAATCTCGCGCTGGACAGGCCGGCTTCCGTCAATAGCTGGTTCGGCCTGGTCCATTTCGAGACTATCCTCTATGCGATGGGCACCGCCTTCTTCATGGTGCTCCTGTGCAGGGAGCGCGTCGAGATCGGCTACATCGCCGCCGCCCGCATCGATCCGCTCACCGGCACCTCCAATCGCGGCGCATTCTTCGACACCGGCCGCCGCCTGCTCGATCGTTGCCGCCGGGAACAGGCGCCTCTATCGCTGATCATGTTCGATCTCGACCGCTTCAAGGCGATCAACGACACCCACGGACACCAGATGGGCGACCGGATCCTGAGCGATTTCGCCGACACCGTCCGCCAGTCGCTCAGGCCGAACGACCTGTTCGGCCGCTATGGCGGCGAAGAGTTCGTCGTCGTCCTTCCCGGCGCGTCGATCGAGACCGCCGCCGTCATCGCCGAGCGCGTCCGCTCGATCTTCGCCGGCGGCAACGAGTTCATCGACGGCAAGCCGGTCCGCGCCACCGTCAGCGCCGGCGTCGCCACCGCAGTGTCAAACGCGCCGCTCGAGGACGTCATCGCCGCCGCCGACCAGGCGATGTACATCGCCAAGCGGGCCGGGCGGAACCGGGTCGAGCGCGCGGCTTTGTCCAACCCGCCCGAATCCAACGGTATAATCCGGATCGCCTGAACGTGCCGTGCGCGGCCGATCCGGCGCGTCATCCGCAGGTCCGTGAAAAAACCGGTTGTTAGTTACAAACGTAACCATTACCAACGCCCTTGGATAGCGATGCGGCCGCCTGTGGAGGAGCAAGGGCGGCAAGGCGCACGGACCGCCTTGCGACCGTTCGGCCCGAAACCGGCCGCATCCCCGCACATCAAGGGAATCGATGCTTCATGAAACTGGCGACGCTAGACAACGCAACCCGTGACGGAAGGCTGGTCGTGGTTTCCTCCGACCTGACCCGCTGCGCGGACGCCTCGGCAATCGCGCCGACGCTGCAGGCCGCGCTCGACGATTGGGGGAAACTTGCCCCGAAGCTGGAATTGCTGTCGGAAAGCCTCTCCCGTGACGCAGTGCCGTCCGAGCGGTTCCACGAGCATGACGCCCTGTCGCCCCTGCCGCGCGCCTACCAGTGGGCCGACGGCTCCGCTTATGTGAACCATGTGGAACTCGTCCGAAAGGCGCGCAACGCCGAGATGCCCGCCACCTTCTGGACCGACCCGCTGATGTATCAGGGCGGCTCCGACACGTTCCTCGCGCCCCGCGCGCCGATCCGCATGGCCGACGAGGCCAGCGGCATCGATATGGAGGCAGAAATCGCCGTGATCGTCGACGACGTGCCAATGGGCGCTTCCGTCGAACAGGCGAAGGCCGCGATCCGCCTCGTCATGCTCGTCAACGACGTTTCGCTGCGCGGCCTCATTCCAGGCGAGCTCGCCAAGGGCTTCGGCTTTTTCCAGTCGAAACCGTCTTCCGCCTTCTCGCCTGTCGCCGTAACGCCGGACGAACTGGGCGATGCCTGGGACGGCGGCAAGATCCACCTTCCGCTGCGGGTCGACCTGAACGGCAAGCCTCTCGGCCGCGCCAACGCCGGCGCCGACATGACGTTCGATTTCCCGACCATCGTCGCCCATGCCGCAAAGACCCGTCCGCTCGGCGCCGGCGCGATCATCGGCTCCGGTACGGTGTCGAACAAGGACGCCGACGGCAGCCCCGGCAAGCCGGTCGCCGATGGCGGCCTCGGCTATTCCTGCCTTGCGGAAGTGCGCATGGTGGAGACAATTCGCGATGGCGCTCCGAAAACGCCATTCATGCGGTTCGGCGATACCGTCCGCATCGAGATGCTCGATAATGAAGGTCGTTCGATTTTCGGGGCGATCGAACAGACAGTAGAGAAATACGAAGGAGCCAATTGATGGCAAAACAGTTCGCATCCGCCGGTGACATGACCGAAAAGAAAATCTCGTTCACCGAGATCGGCAAGGATCTCTGGGCCTTCACCGCCGAGGGCGATCCGAACACCGGCGTCATCATCGGCGACGATAGCGTGATGATCGTCGAGGCGCAGGCGACCCCGGAACTCGCCGGCAAGGTGATCGAGAAGGTGCGCTCCGTCACGGACAAGCCGATCACCCATCTGGCGCTCACCCATTATCACGCCGTGCGCGTGCTCGGCGCGGCGGCCTACAAGGCGCCGACGATCATCATGAGCGAAAAGGCCCGCTCGATGGTCGTCGAACGTGGCGCCGAGGACCGCGAATCCGAGTTTATGCGCTTCCCGCGCCTGTTCCAGGGCTACGACAGCGTCGACAAGATCCCGCCGCTGACCTGGCCGACGACAACCTTCAACGAGCGCATGAGCCTCTATCTCGGCAAGCGCCGCGTCGACCTGATGTTCCTCGGCCGCGCTCATACCGCCGGCGACATCGTCATTCATGTGCCCGACGAGAATGTCATGTTCACCGGCGACATCGTCGAATACCACTCCGCCTGCTATTGCGGCGACGGTCATTTCAACGAATGGCCGGAGACCATCGAGAACATCCGCTCCTTCGACGTCGACGCAATCGCGCCGGGCCGCGGCGATGCCCTTGTCGGCAAGGAGATGGTCAACGCCGCGCTCGACAAGACGACGGATTTCGTCACCTCGACCTACAATCCGGTCGCCCGCGTCGCCGCCGGGGGCGGCTCGCTGAAGGATGCCTGGGACGCCTGCCGCGCCGAGTGCGATCCGAAATTCTCGTCCTACGCAATCTACGAGCACTGCCTGCCATTCAACGTCAGCCGTGCCTATGACGAGGCGCAGGACATCGACACGCCGCGCGTCTGGACGGCCGAGCGAGACCGCAAGATGTGGGAGGCCCTGCAGGGCTGAATCGGAACGGACAGGGCAATTCGGGAGGAGCCGATGACAAAGATATTCGAGACGCCGCTATATCCTTATCAGCGCACGGCCGATCAGGAGCCGGGCGCGGCGGCCCGCCATCCGGTGGTCATCGTCGGCGCCGGGCCGATCGGCCTCGGCGCGGCGATCGATCTCGCACAGATGGACGTGCCCGTCGTCGTCCTTGACGAAAACGACAAGGTCTCCTGGGGCTCGCGCGCGATCTGCTTCGCCAAGCGGCCGCTCGAAATTCTCGACCGCCTCGGCTGCGGCGACCCGATGGTCGACAAGGGCGTCGTCTGGAATGTTGGCAAGGTCTTCTTCGACGAACGGCAGGTCTACGAATTCAACCTGCTTCCCGAGAAGGGCCACAAGCGCCCCGCCTTCATCAACCTGCAGCAATATTATTTCGAGCAGTACCTGGTCGACCGCGTGCGCGAATTGCAGGCGCAAGGCAAGCCGATCGAGCTGCGCGGCGGCAACAAGGTCGTCTCGGTGACGCCGGAGGACAAGGGCGTCGCGCTTTCCGTCGACACGCCCGACGGCCCCTATACGATGAGCGCCGACTGGCTGATCGCCTGCGACGGCGCCGGCTCTCCGATCCGCGCCATGATGGGCCTCGATTTCATCGGCCGCGTCTTCGAGGACAACTTCCTCATCGCCGATGTCGTCATGGACGCCGACTTCCCGACCGAGCGCTGGTTCTGGTTCGACCCGCCCTTCAATCGCGGTCAGTCGGCGCTGCTGCACAAGCAGCCCGACAATGTCTGGCGCATCGATCTGCAGCTCGGCTGGAACATCGACAAGGACGAGGAGAAGAAGCCGGAGAATGTCATCCCGCGCCTGAAGGCGATGCTCGGCGACGACGTGAAATTCGAGCTCGAATGGGTATCGATCTACACCTTCCAGTGCCGCCGCATGGAGAAATTCCGCCACGGCCACGTGATCTTCGCCGGCGACGCCGCCCACCAGGTCTCGCCCTTCGGCGCGCGCGGCGCCAATTCCGGCCTGCAGGACACCGACAATCTGGCCTGGAAGCTGAAGCTGGTGATGGACGGTCTCGCCCCGGAGAGCCTGCTCGAAACCTATGACATCGAGCGCATCCACGGCGCGGAGGAGAACATTCTCAATTCCTCGCGCTCGACCGATTTCATCACGCCGAAATCGGAGACCAGCCGCATCTTCCGCGACGCCGCGCTGGATCTCTCCGAGCGGTTCGCCTTCGCCCGCCCGCTGGTCAATTCCGGCCGCCTGTCGGTACCCTGCGTCTATGACGGCTCGCCGCTGAACACGGCGGACGCCCTGCCCGGCGGCCCTTCGCGCACGCGCCCCGGCGCGCCCTGCCCCGATGCGCCTATCGGAGGGGAATTCCTGCTCGATCAGCTCGGCGGGCAATTCCAGTTACTCGCCATCGATGCCGAAGTTCCGGACGCGATCGAGGACGGCGGCATCGCGGCGACCGCGCTGCGCATTTCCGCGTCCGAAGATCCGACCGGCGATTTCGCCGCCCGCTATCTCGGCGACGCGAAGTCCGCCGTCTACCTGATCCGGCCGGACCAACACGTCGCGGCGCGTTGGCCGTCCTTCGACGAGGCAGCGGTCAAGGCTGCCATCCGCACCGCAACCGGGAGGGCATGACCATGACGAAACTGATCACCACCCCGAACATCAAGGCGCCGGACGATTTCTATGCCGACCTTCTCGCCGTCCACGAAGGGCTCTCGAAAGCCGAAAGTGACGCGCTCAATGCGCGGCTGATCCTGATTCTCGCCAACCACATCGGCGACCGCGAGACGCTGGCCGAAGCGCTCGACGCCGCCAGGCCGAAGAACTGAAAGGAGGAAACGCCATGACCCTGAAACTCGACAAGATCCACCACGTCGCCTACCGCTGCAAGGACGCCAAGCAGACCGTCGAATGGTACGGCAAGATGCTGAAAATGGACTTCGTTCTGGCGATCGCGGAGGACCATGTGCCTTCGACGCATGAGCCCGACCCCTACATGCACGTCTTCCTCGACGCCGGCGACGGCAACGTGCTCGCCTTCTTCGAACTGCCGACCAAGCCGGAGATGGGCCGCGACCCGAACACGCCGAAATGGGTCCAGCACATCGCCTTCAAGGTGAAGGACCGCCCGACCCTGCTCGAATTCAAGGAGCATCTGGAGGCAAATGGCGTCGAGGTACTCGGCGTTACCGACCACTCGATCTTCCACTCTATCTATTTCTTCGATCCGAACGGCCACCGCGTCGAACTCGCCTGCCCCGACCCGGAAGAGGATGCGCTGCTGGCGCGCCTCACCGCCGTCAAATGGGATATGCTTGAGGAGTGGTCGAAGACCAAGCGCGCACCGCAGCACGCCGACTGGTTGCACGCCAAGGAACTGAAAAAGGCAGACGCCTAACCTCCTCCGGGCCGCTTAGCGGCCCGGCTTTTCCACCACGCCGGCCTCGACCCATTCGTCGAAGATCGAAAGCGCGGTTTCGCAGAACGCGGCATCGTTGATGTGGCAATCGAGCGCCTTCAGTTCGACATTCTCCGGGCACGCCTTTTCCATCTCGTCGCAGAACGCGTTGAGGCCCTCAGGATCGTTCAGCTGCGCGCCCGGCCGGTCCCATTCGTGGCAGCCGGCTTTCGGCAGCAGGAAGGTGACCGGGCCCGTCGCGGTCCCCATCTGCCGGCACAATTCGCGCGCCACCTCGCGCCGTTCCCCCGGCTCCAGCACGATCGAGGTCAAAAGCCGGTTATGCGCGTGTGATGGCCGGTCCTTGAAGCGTTCCGGCAGCGCCTGCCAGCCGACGAAATCGATCAGGTCGATACAGCCCGGCGCGACCAGTTGCGGGATGCCTGCCTTGCCCGCGTTGGTCAGCCTGTCGGCGCCCGCCGATAGTCCGCCCATCATGTGATTGCCCACTTCCTGCGTCGCGAAGTCGAACACGCAGGCAAACGCCCCTTCCGCCGCCAGCGCCTCGAAGGCGCGTCCGCCCATGCCGGTCGCATGGAACACCGCCACCTCGTAGCCGCGCTTTTCCAGTTCGGGCTTGAGCGTGACCATATAGTGCAGCACCGACTTTCCGAACGAGGTCATGCCGATCAGCGGTTTGTCGCGCACCGGCAGCTCGACCGCCCGCGCCGCGCCGAGCACCGCGCCTGCCGCCTGGCTGAGCGACGACCTGCAAACCGAGTTGAGACCGTAGAGCCCGCCCGCCCACAGGATCATCTGGATGTCGGGCGCCAGGCGCTCAGCCGGTAATAGCGCCGAGAACGACACCGTGGAGACCACATATTTCGGCACGCCGAGCGGCAGCGCCGCGCAGACGTCGAGCGCGAGATCCGTGCCCATCGTGCCGCCGAGCACGATCACCCCGTCGAACCGACCCTCTCGGTAGAGTTTCAGGGCAAGCGCCGCCGCCCCGTTCGCCATGATCTGCATCGCGTGGTTCTCGTCGCCGGAATCGATCGCCACCGCAATCGAGCTCCCGCCGGCCGCCGCCACGTCGTGCTTGGATAAATCCGTCCGCTCGGCCGGATCGCCGAGCACGCTGACATCCATTGTCAGCACCCCGCCGCCTTGGGCGCGGATGCGATCCGCCATGTAGGACAATTCGTCGTTCTTGGTGTCGTAGGTGCCGACGACGAGGATGGTCTTGTCGCTCATCTCTGCCCCTTACAGCTGGATCCAGGCGGTCTTCAGGTCGACATATTTGTCGAGCGCGTGCAGCGACTTGTCGTGTCCGTTGCCGGACTGCTTCACGCCGCCGAGCGGCACCGTCATGTCCGCGCCGCCATAGGTGTTGACATGGACGACGCCGGCCCGCACAGCGCGGATCATCCTGTGCGCCCGCGACAGGTCTCCCGTCCAGACGCCGGCCGACAGCCCGTAATCCGTCGCGTTCGCCAGCGCGACGGCTTCCCCCTCGTCCGCAAACGGCGTCACCGCCAGCACCGGCCCGAACACTTCCCTCTGCGCCAGCGTGTCCCTCGCGCCGACCCCTGTGACGATTGTCGGCTCCATGTAGTAGCCGCCGGTCTCTTCGAGGATGCGCTTGCCGCCCCGGTAGATATTTGCGCCCTCCGCCGCCGCCGTCTCGACGAAACGCAGGCTCTGGTCGAGCTGGCGCTGGCTGTTGATCGCGCCGATCTGCGACTTCTGGTCAAGCGGATCGCCGACCTTCAGCGCCGCCGCTTCCTTCGCCAACTCGGCGACGAACTCGTCATGCACGCTCTTCTGGACCAGCAGCCGCGAACACGCGACGCAGACCTGTCCGGAATTGCGGAACATGCC
>JBAQHA010000214.1:0-18336 GCA_049288075.1 Oricola sp. | reverse complement strand
GGCTACGACCTCGAAATGCGCGACGGCATGCGGCTGCGGGCGGCGCGCGTGATCGTCGCGGCCGGCCTCGGCAACGCGGCGCTCGCCGCCACGCTCGGCAAGTCCTTTCCGGTCCGCCCGGTGCGCGGCCAGATCCTCGTCACCCGCCGGCTGCCCCATTTTCTCGATCTGCCGACCACGCATGTCCGCCAGACGGCCGAAGGCTCGGTCCTGCTCGGCGACAGCAAGGAGGATGTGGGCGTCGACTATGGCACCACGCTCGAGATCGCCGCGAAGATCGCCGCGCGCTCCGTCGCGTCGTTCCCCGCTCTCGGAGCCGCGCCGGTGGTGCGAAGCTGGGGCGCGCTGCGCGTGATGTCGCCGGACGGCTTCCCGATCTATCAGACGTGGCCCGATCTGCCTGGCCTCTGGATGCTCACCTGCCACAGCGGCGTCACGCTTTGCGCGGTCCATGCCGGGCCGCTCGCCGCCGCCATCGACGGGGCCGGGGAGCCTGCGGAAATGTCGCATTTCACCATGGGGAGGTTCGATGTTTCGACGGCTCGTGCAGTCTGACCCGGCCGTCATCCCGGTGCTGATCCGCTTCGAGGGGCGCGAGATCGCGGCTCACGCTGGCGAGAGCCTTGCCGCGGCCCTCCTTGCCGCGGGCGAACAGGTCTTTCGCATATCGCCCGTTTCGAAAGCGCCTCGTGGGCCGTTCTGCATGATGGGCGCCTGCTTCGACTGTATGGTCGAGATCGACGGACTGCCGGGCCAGCAGGCCTGCATGACTGCGGTGCGCGCCGGCATGGATGTCCGACGCGACCGGATCGCGGAGGCGGCCGAATGACTGAGGGGCAGGAGGGTCCGATTTTTGATCTCGCCATTGTCGGCGCGGGGCCGGCGGGAATGTCCGCGGCGGCGCTGGCGGGCGAGATCGGACTCTCGACCGTGGTCCTCGACGAGCAGCCCGCGCCCGGCGGCCAGATCTACCGAAATATCGAGCATGCGGGCGGGACAAGACTTCTTGGCGAGAGTTACCTGAAAGGTGCGGCTTTGGCGGATGCGTTCCGAGCCACCGCCCTCGACTACCGCCCCGGCACCGGCGTCTGGCATGTCGAGACCGACGCGGGTGAGCCCTGCCGCCTCTGGCTGCTGCGCGACGGCCGCGTCGGGCAGATCCGGGCGCGGCGTGTCCTGTTGGCGGGGGGCGCGATCGAGCGGCCCGTGCCGGTGCCGGGCTGGACTCTCCCGGGCGTCATGACCGTGGGGGCGCTCCAGATCCTGCTCAAGTCGTCGGGGATCGTGCCTGATGGGCCTGTGGTTCTGGTCGGCAACGGACCGCTTCTCTACTTGACCGCCGTGCAGCTTGCCGCCGCCGGGGCGCAGGTGGCGGCGGTGCTTGTAACCGGCGCGCGGAGTGACGGGCCCGCCGCGCGGCGCCATCTGACGGGGTTCCTCGCGAGCGGCACATGGCGCGCGGGCCTTTCTCTTCTGCGCGATTTCCGGGCGTTGGGGTTGCGAGTCGTCCGCAACGTCGCCGAAGTCGCGGTCGAGGGCGAGGATTGCGCCAGGGGTGTCCGGTATCGAACGGACGACGGCCAGTCGGGTGAGATCGCGGCGGGAATCGTGACCCTCCACGAAGGCGTGGTCCCCGCTTCGAGCCTCGCCCGCGCGATCGGATGCGACCAGGACTGGGACGCCGAACAGGTCACGTTCCGACCCCGTCTCGATGATTGGGGGCGGAGCACGATCGAGGCCGTCCAGATCGCTGGCGACGGCGCGGGCATTATGGGGGCGGATGCCGCCCCTCTGACGGGCCGGATTGCGGTGCTTGAGGCCGCGCGCGCCCTTGGTCGTCTGACCACGGCCGAGCGCGATCGCCGCGCGGCGCCCCTGCGGCGCAGGCTTGGACGCATCCTGCGCGGGCGCCCCTTCATCGATCGGCTCTATGCGCCTCGCCTCGCACGCAATGAACTGCCCGACCCGGTCGTCGTCTGCCGCTGCGAGGAAGTCACGGCAGGCGCGATACGCGCCGCTGTCGCTTCGGGAGCGAACGGACCGAACCAGATCAAGGCTTTTCTTCGCTGCGGCATGGGCCCATGTCAGGGCCGCTTCTGCGCGCTCACGGTGACGCGGCTGATCGCCGAGGCGCGTGGCGTGACCGAGGGCGAAGTCGGTACGTTCCGCTTGCGTCCGCCCGTGAAGCCGGTCGCCCTTGGCGCCTTCGCCGCAGCGATGGAGGAGCGGCCATGAGGACCGCCGATGTCGTCATCATCGGGGGCGGCATTCATGGCTGCTCGACGGCGCTGGAGTGCCGCAGGCGGGGCTTTTCGGTCATCCTGATCGAGAAGGATCATGTTGCACGCCATGCTTCGGGGGTAAACGCGGGCGGCGTCAGGCGTCTCAACCGCCACCTGGACGAGATTCCGCTCGCCATGGCCTCTGCTCGCCTCTGGCAGGCGATCGAGGACCTCGTCGGCGACGATTGCGGATATCGCCAGACCGGCCAGATCAGGGTTGCCGAAAGCGAAGCCGGCCTTGCCGCCATCGCAACCCGCCGCGCGCAGGTCGAGGGCCTTGGCTACTCCCACGAACAATGGATCGACCCCGGCACGCTGTTCGATCTCGTCCCGGCGATCGCGCGCCACTGCCTCGGCGCGCTCTATACCGCGGATGACGGCTTTGCCGACCCGGCCCGCACCACGCGCGCCTTCGCGCGCCGGGCGGTCGAGCTTGGCGCGGAGATCCTGAGCCCCTGCCGCGCTGGCATTCCGATGCGCGCAGGCAGCGGCTGGCGGGTGCCCACCGATCTGGGCCCTGTCTCCGGGGCGGTCGTGGTAAATTGCGCGGGCGCCTGGGGCGGCGCCATCGCGGCCGGCCTTGGCGAACCCGTACCCATCGAGCCCATCGCGCCGATGATGCTTGTCACCGCGTCCATGCCGCCGTTCATCGGGCCTGTAGTTGCGAGCTTCGACCGCATGATTTCGTTCAAGCAGTCGCCCAATGGCACCGTTGTAATCGGCGGCGGCTGGCGCGGCCGGGCCGAGCTCGAGACGAACCGCGCCCAAGTCGAATTCGGCGAACTTCATCGCCTGATCGCCAGCACGCTGGATCTCTTTCCGATCATGCATGGTGCGCGGGTTACGCGCTCCTGGGCGGGGATCGAGGGTGCGATGCCCGACGCGATCCCGGTGATCGGCGCGAGCACGACATCGCCGGGCGTGATCCACGCCTTCGGCTTCTCGGCGCACGGCTTCCAGCTTGGCCCCATCGGCGGGCGGATTGTCGCGGATCTGGTAGAAACCGGCGCGACCGCGCTACCGATAGGACCATTCTCGATTGCAAGGTTCCAGCGGGACACGTGGCGGGAGGCATCATGACGAAACCGCGCTTCCAGCGCGTCGGGGAAACCGCGCGCCCGATCATTCGCATCACCCTCGATGGCGAGACCTTCGAGGTGCTGGCCGGCGACACGTTGATGATCGCGATCCTGACTCAGCGCGGGCAGTTGCGGGTGTCCGAGTTTGGCGACGGCCCGCGCGCGGGCTTTTGCCTGATGGGCGCCTGCCAGGACTGCTGGATTCGCCTTGGCGATGGGCGGCGAATGCGCGCCTGCACGACGCCTGCGGCCGACGGCATGGCGGTTCTGACCGGAGCGGAGGAGATCGCCGATGCGCCATGAGAAGGTCGTCATCGTCGGCGCCGGCCCCGCGGGCATCCGGGCGGCCGTGGTACTGGCCGAACACGGGCTCAAGCCCGTCGTGATCGACGAGGCGCCCGCGAGTGGGGGGCAGATATTCCGACGCCAGCCGCAGGGCTTCACCCGCACCCACGCCGAGCTCTACGGCTTCGAGTCAAAGCGTGCACGGGCGCTGCACGATGCTTTCGACGCGCTTGGTTCGCGTATCGACCACGTCGCCAACGCACTGGTCTGGAATGTCGGGGAGCGTCAACTCCAGGTGCTGCGCGATAGCGGCAACGAGACCATCGGCTTCGATCGCCTGTTGCTGGCGACCGGCGCGATGGATCGGGTGATCCCGTTCCCCGGCTGGACAACGCCGGGTGTCTACACGCTGGGCGGCGCGCAGGTCGCGCTGAAGCACCAGGCCTGCGCCATTGGCCAGCGCGTCGTGTTTTTCGGGTCGAGCCCGTTGTTGCCGCTGGTAGCCCTGCAATATGCGGTTGCGGGCGTCGAGGTCGCGGGTGTTCTCGACACGACGCCGCGAGACGTCAAGATTGCCGCCATTCCGGGACTGCTTGCGGGCGGGGCGACCGGTCTGAAGGGGCTCACATATCTCGCTCGTCTTGCGCTGAGGGGCATTCGCTATCGCCACGGCATCACCCCCGTCGAGGCCTTGGGCGATGGTTCGGTGACCGGCTTCGCTTACATCGATGCGGGCGGGCGACGGCACGAGGTTGCCTGCGACGCCATTGCCTTCGGCTACGGGCTCAAGAGCGAATGGCAACTTGCCGATCTTGCGGGCTGCCGTTTCGCCTTCGATGCGGACACGCATCAGTGGCGTGTCGAGGCCGACGCGGACGGGCGCAGTTCGGTCGAGCATGTCTATCTTGCCGGCGACGGCGCGCGGATCGCCGGCGCTGAAGTCGCGGCAGATACGGGCGAGCGTGCGGCGCGTGCGATCCTCGCGGATATGGGGGATTCAGGGCAGGGCGCCGCGCTTTCGGCCATCTCGCGCCGGCTGGCCCGCCAGGTGGGTCTGCGCCGCGCGATCGATCGCGCCTTCCGGTTTCCGGCGCATCTCGCCCGCACCGTTCCCGACGATTGCATACTTTGCCGTTGCGAAGCGGTGCGCGCAGGCGAGTTTCGCGCCGCGATAGAGACGCTTGCACCCGACGACGTGAACCGTGCCAAGGCCTTCTCGCGCGTCGGCATGGGCCGCTGTCAGGGCCGGGTCTGCGGCTCCGCCGCAGCCGAGATCCTCGCCGCCGCCTTGGGTTGCCCGACGGCAGAGGCAGGGCGGCTGCGCAGCCAGCCGCCCGTCAAACCCGTCCCCGTCGCAGCTTTCGCCGGACGCGAAGGGGATGCGGCATGACCGGGCGTCTCGACATCGATGTCGCGGTCATCGGCGGCGGCACGGCGGGCTGCGCGGCGGCCCTGCACCTCTCCCGGAACGGCCTTTCGGTCGGCTTGTTCGAGCGACGTACCGTGGGCAGCCAGGCCAGCGGGGTGAACTTCGGAGGCGTGCGGGAACAGGGGCGCGATTTCGCGGAACTGCCGCTCAGCCGCCGCTCGCGCCGGATCTGGGATAGGTTGCCCGATCTCATCGGCTCGGACGGTGAATTCATGGCGACGGGTCATCTCAAGCTGGCGCGCTCGGACGAACAGATGGCGAGCCTTGAGGCATTCGCCCGTGGCGCAACGGATTACGGTCTCGATATCGAGTTGATCAGTGGCAATCGGATCAGGGCGGATTACCCCTGGCTCGGGCCGCAGGTAGTCGGCGCATCGCTCTGCCGCAGCGACGGGCAGGCGAACCCGCGCATCGTGGCCCCAAGCTTCGCGCAGGCGGCGCGGCGCGCAGGCGCACAGATATTCGAGCACGAAGCGGTGCGCGGCGCCACCCGCGACGCGGGCGGCTTCCGGCTGGAGACTGAACGCGGGCGACAGGTGATGGCGACGACGCTGATCAATGTCGCCGGCGCATGGGGAGCAACAGTCGCGAGTTGGTTCGGCGAGGCGGTGCAGATCGAACCGCAATCTCCCAGCATGCAGGTGACCGAGCCGCTGCCCTACCGTGTTCGCGTGAATATCGGGGTCGCCGGCGGTGACGTGTACGCACGCCAAACCCCGCGCGGCAATGTCATCTTCGGCGGCGGGCGCGGCTGGAATGACATGGCTTCGATTACGTCACGCGCGGGAGAGGCGGACGTAATGGGCGCGATGTCCCGGTTGACAGGAATCCTGCCATGGACCGGCTCCGCGCATGTGATCAGGACCTGGTCGGGTATCGAGGGCTTCACGCCCGACGATATCCCGGTGCTGGGGCCGAGCCTGACTACCCCGGGGCTGGTCCACGCTTTCGGCTTCAGCGGTCATGGATTTCAGCTTGGACCCGCCGTGGGCGAGGTCCTGGGGGAACTCGTATTGTCGGGAAGGAGCGAGACACCCCTCTTGCCCTTCTCGATCGCACGCTTCGCAGGCGCCGCCCCGGCGGTGCCTGCGCAAGCGATCAGGGGAGGCCGCAACGCAGACGCGGCCGCAAAACAGGGAGAACTGTGATGAAACTGACGAATCTGATGAGACAAACCACGGGCATATTGCTCGCGGGTGGGGTGGCGTTGGCAATGCTCGCCTCGGGGCAGGCCGTCGCCGGGCCCGACACCAATATTCTCAACGTCGGCATCGCCGCGCCGGACGCGGGGCGACTCGATCCGCATCTCTCGGCTACAACCATCGACAAGGCCGTGTTCGGCTGGATGTTCAATGGTCTCGTGCGCTTCACGCCCGGCACGGCCTCACCCGAGACCATCGAACCCGATCTGGCCGAAAGCTGGACCGCGAGTCCCGACGGGCTGGAATGGACCTTCAAGTTGCGCGAAGGTGTCCAGTGCCACCACAATTATGGCGAACTCACCTCCGACGACGTGGTTTATTCGTTTGCTCGCGCTGCTGACAAGGAGCGCTCCAGCTTCTCGAGCGACTTCGCGGTCTTCGACAAGGTCGAGGCGCCGGACAAGTACACCGTCAAGATCACCCTGAAGAATCCGGTCCCCAGCCTGCTCGGCCTGGTCACCAACTATCATGGTGGCAACGTGGTCTGCAAAAAGGCTGCCGAGGAGATGGGCGCGGATTTCCAGAAGCGTCCGATCGGCACCGGCCCCTTCATGTTCGGCGAATACACGCCGCAACAAAGCCTGAAGCTGGTCGCCAATCCCGACTACTTCCGCGGCAAGCCGCAGCTCGAGGGGATCACTTACCAGTACATCCCGTCGGACTCGGCGCGTGACCTTGCCTTCCAGGCGGGTGAGCTCGACATGGTCTACGGCAAACAGGATCAAACCTGGGCGGAACGGACCAAGGGCATCGAGGGCGTAGTCGTCCATGTGATGGAACCGGCCGAGATGTCGGTCATGTATCTCAACATGGCGAGCAAGCCGCTCGACGATATCCGCGTGCGCCGCGCCATCGCCATGGCAACGAACCGCGAGCAGTTCATGGAGTTCAAGGGTCGCGACGTCACGCGCGAGGCGAATTCGCCCGTCCCGCAAGGTTATTTGGGCTACGCCGACATGAGCGCTCTGATGCCGACCCATGACGTCGAAGGCGCGAAGAAGCTCCTGGCGGAGGCAGGCTATCCGGATGGCATCACCCTCAAGGTGATCCACACGGCGCTGCCTGGCATGCTTGGCACGATGGAGGTGTTCCAGGCGCAAATGGCGCAGGCGGGCATCAATCTTGATCTCGAGGTCGTCGAGCACGCGACTTTCCACGCGCAGATCCGGCAGGATTTGAGCCAGATCGTCCACTACTCGGCGGCGCGCTTCCCCGTCGCCGACACTTACCTGACTCAGTTCTACCACTCGAAGAGCATCGTCGGCACGCCGACCGGCATCACCAACTTCTCGCATTGCGCGGTCGCCGACGCCGAGATCGATGCTGCCAGCGTCGAGCAGGACCAAGCCAGGCAAAAGGAGCTCTGGAAGACCGCGCAGGAGAAGATCATGAACGAGATCTGCGCCGTGCCGATCTACGAGAACCTGCAGATCTGGGCGACGCACAAATCTGTCGATCTGGGCTATGACCTGATCGGCTCGCTTTCGCTCGGCCCGCCGGTAACCGAGGCGACGCATTTCGTGAAGTAAGCGGCGCCTGCGCCCGGGCGGACCCGACGCGGCAACGCGCCGGGTCCGGCCATCACACAGCAAGAGGCCTTGAGATGCTGAGATTTGCCGCCCGTCGCCTGCTTTTCGCGATTCCCACGCTGCTGGCGGTCATGACTATGGTGTTTGTGCTTGTGCGCATCGTGCCAGGCGACCCCGCGCAGACGATTCTGGGCGATCAGGCCAGCGCCGAGGCGCTTCAGATCATGCGCGAGCGGCTCGGTCTCGATCGGCCGCTTTGGGAACAGTATCTTGATTTCATGGGAGGCGCGCTGACGGGCGACTGGGGTCAGTCGATGGTGACCGGCAAGCCGGTGCTGGCCGAGATCCTGCGCGTCCTGCCCTATACCCTCGAACTCACGCTGGCCTCATTGCTGGTCGGCGCGGTCATCGGCATTCCGCTTGGCGCGTGGTCAGCGCTCCACCGCAACAGGTGGATCGACTATGTGACGCGGGTGGGCTCGCTCCTCGGGTTGTCATTTCCCGCCTTCGTCTCGGCAATCCTGCTGCTTATGGCCTTCTCTATCCAGCTCCGCTGGTTCCCGGTTATCAGCGGCGGCGGGCGCGAGACGTTCGGCGAATGGGCGCGCAGTCTCGCGCTTCCGGCGATCAATCTCGGCCTCATCATGGCGGCCTATATCACACGGGTGACGCGCTCCTCGATGCTGGGCGCGCTCGGTGAGGACTACATCCGCACCGCACGCGCCAAGGGAGTGCCGATTCGCGTGATCGTATGGCGCCACGCTTTGCGCAACGCGCTCATCCCGGTGGTAACCGTCGTCGGCCTCTATCTCGGCATCCTGATCGGCAATTCGGTACTGACCGAAATCGTGTTCAACCGCCCGGGCCTCGGCAAGCTGATCGTCGGCGCGCTGGGCCAGCGCGACTATACGCTGCTGCAGGGGCTGATGGTGATCTACACCTTCGTCATCGTCGTGGTGAACCTGCTGACCGACCTGACTTATGGCCTGATCGACCCGAGGGTGAAATACCAATGACCGACCAGACCGAAAGCCTGCCGCGGGAGGCGACCAGGAATCCCTTCGTCGACCAGCTTCTCAAGGCGTTCCGCACCAACAAGTTGACCTGGGTCGGCGCGGTGATATTCGTCCTGATCGTGGTCGTCGCGGTCGCCGCACCGCTGCTCTCGCCCTACGACCCCCTCCAGCAGAACATCCTTCATCGCCTGAAAGGCCCTGGCCCCGACTTCTGGTTCGGCACCGACGCCTACGGCCGCGATATCTTCTCGCGGCTCCTGTACGGCGCGCGGGTCTCGCTGGTCATCGGGGTGACCGCGATCGGTGGCGCAATGGTGATCGGCTCGGCCATCGGCATCGTCGCGGGGTATTTTGGCGGCAAGATCGACCTCCTCATCATGCAGGTGATGGATGTGTTGCTGGCCTTCCCGGCATTGATCCTCGGGCTCATCGTTGTCGCCATGCTGGGACCCAGCATGCAGAACCTGATCATCGCGATCTCGCTCACCGCCATCCCGCCCTTTGCGCGGATTGCCCGGGCGCCGACGATCGTGGTCAAGGAGCGCGATTATATCGAGGCCTGCCGCGCGCTCGGCTATGGCGATCTCAGGATCATGACGCTGCATGTGTTGCCCAATGTACTCTCGGAGATCCTTGTGATGGGCTCCCTGTGGCTGGCGACGGCCATCCGTGTCGAGGCTTCGTTGAGCTTTATCGGTCTCGGCGTAAAGCCGCCCACGGCAAGCTGGGGCGGCATGATCCGGGAGGGATTCGAGAACATTCTCGACAGCTTCTGGCTCTCGCTGTTTCCAAGTCTTGCAATCCTGCTGGTCGTATTCTCGCTGAACCTGCTCGGTGACGGGATGCGAGATGCCATCGACCCCAAGACACGGAGCGATGCGTGATGGCGATCACCGAGACAAGCACCCCGGAACCCGTGCTCGATGTCAGCAACCTGACAACCAGCTTCCGCATCGACGGCAAGTGGTACCCGGCAGTGCGCGGTATCAGTTTCAAGCTCCAGCCCAACGAGACGCTGGCGCTGGTAGGCGAGTCTGGCTGCGGCAAGAGCATGACGGCGCTCTCGATCCTCGGCCTCGTTCCCACCAATAACGGACGCGTCGAGGCCGAGCGCATCGGCTTCGAGGGCCGCGATCTTTCGCGTCTTTCCGACGAAGAGATGCGCAAGATCCGCGGCAATGGCATCTCGATGATCTTCCAGGAGCCGATGACATCGCTCAACCCGGTTCTGACGATCGGATTCCAGGTGATGGAGGCGCTGATCTATCACCAGAACCTCAGCCGGGCGGAGGCCGGCGGCCAGGCGCTGGCGTTGCTGGATCTCGTGAAGATTCCCTCGGCGAAAAGCCGCTTCAACGAATATCCCCACCAGTTTTCGGGCGGCATGCGCCAGCGAGTGATGATTGCCATTGCGCTTGCCTGCCGACCCAAGGTGATCCTCGCAGACGAGCCCACCACAGCGCTCGACGTGACCATCCAGGCGCAGATCCTCGCACTTCTGAACGAACTGAAGGCCGAGACGGGCATGTCGATGATCTTCATTACCCACAATCTCGGGGTCGTGGCCGCGCTCGCCGACCGAGTGGCGGTGATGTATGCCGGCGACATCGTCGAGATCGCGGCTGTGCGCGATCTCTTTGCACATCCGACCCATCCCTACACCGAGGCGCTTCTGCGATCGATCCCCCGAAGCGATCGCGACATGGGCACGCTGTACACTATCCCGGGCACGGTGCCGCCCATCCACCAGATGCCGCAGGGCTGCCGCTTCGCCGCGCGCTGCGGCCTGGCGCGAGACATCTGCCGCGAGAAGAATCCGCCACTCTCCCCCCGGAACCGCGGTACGGAGCATGCGGTGCGCTGCTGGGTGCGCGGCGATCACGGCCTGTCGACGACAACGGAGGGCGCGAATGTCTGAACCCCTTCTGCGCGTCAGCGACCTGCGGACCTACTTTCAGGTCAAACGCGGCTTCCCGAATCCGGAAACGGTGACTGTGCGCGCGCTCGACGAGATATCGTTCGAGGTCAAGCGCGGCGAGGCCTTCGGGCTGGTCGGTGAATCCGGCTGTGGCAAGTCCACCGCCGGGCGCAGTATCCTGCGGTTGGTCGAACCCAACTCCGGCTCGATCCTGTTCGACGGCGAAGACGTGCTGAAGGCCGACAAAGCGCGGATGCGCAGGTTGCGCCAGCGCCTTCAGATCATCTTCCAGGATCCCTATTCGTCGCTCAATCCCCGGATGCGTATCGGCAAGGCGTTGGCCGAGCCTCTTCTGGTTCACGGCATAATGAACAGGGTCGACGCCGACGAGAGAGTGCGCGATCTGCTCGCCGAGGTCGGCCTCCCGCGCGATGCCGGCCTGCGCTTCCCGCACGAGTTCTCGGGCGGCCAACGCCAGCGTCTCGGTATTGCCCGGGCGCTGACGCTCAACCCGGAACTGATCATAGCCGACGAGCCCGTCTCGGCCCTTGATGTCTCGATCCAGTCGCAGATACTGACGCTGCTGCGCAATCTTCAGGAGAAACACAGCCTCAGCTTTATTTTCATCAGCCACGATCTCGGCGTCGTGCGTTATTTCTGCCAGGTGATGGCGGTCATGTACCTGGGCAGGATCGTCGAGAAGGGGCCGATCCCGCGGATATTCGACGAGCCCCTTCACCCTTACACCGAGGTCTTGCGCGACGCCTCGCCAGTCCCCGACCCCACCGCACGCAGGAGCTTCGAGCGGATCGAGGGCGAGGTGCCGTCGGCCATCAATCCGCCCACCGGCTGCCACTTCCACCCGCGCTGCCCGCACGCGACCGATCTGTGCCGTCGCGCTTACCCGCAATGGACGCAGGTCGATACCGAACGCTCGGTGGCTTGCCATCTTTACGACCCGACATCCGGCATGAGCCGGACAGCATGAGGAGTTGGCGATGAGCGCCTCCCGGACCCTTCGGGTCGCCATGATCTCCGGCGCGAGCCGGGGCATTGGCGCGGCCATAGCCCGCGACCTCGCAGCGAACGGATGGGCCGTCAGCCTCGGCTGCCGCAACACCGCCACTTGCGCGCTGCCCGAAGGCGAGCATGTCCATGTCCAGGCTTTCGACGCCCTCGACGGTGGCGATGAGGCGCGATGGGTCGAGGCTACGCTCGCCCGCTTCGGCCGCATCGACGCTGTTGTGAACAACGCCGGAATATCGGTGCCAAAAAGCATCATAGAGGCCGAGGAGTCCGATCTCGACCTCCTGTTGTCGGTCAATCTCAAATCGCCCTTCCGGCTTGCCCGTGCCGCCTGGCCGCATCTCGTAGCTTCGGGGCGCGGCCGCGTGGTGACCATAGCCTCCCTCTCGGGCAAGCGGGTCAAATCCGCGCGCGCCAGCCTGTATGCTATCAGCAAGTTCGCGGTCGTCGCCCTTTCGCATGGCATCCGGCAGGTGGGAGCGGATCAGGGCGTGCGCGCCACTGCGATCTGCCCGGGCTTCGTCAACACCGAGTTGGGCCTCTCCGGCATTGACCGCGAGCCCTCCGAGATCACCCAACCCGAGGACGTAGCCCGCGTGGTACGACTGGTTCTGGAACTCCCCAACACCGCCGCAATTGCCGAGATCCCCATCAACTGGCGGGTCGAGGACATCTACTGACCGGAGTGGGGGCAGGCCCTCTGCGGAAAACCTAACCCCAGCCCCATGTGGATTCGACGGGTTCGTACCGAACGAATTCGCGACCCGGTTCGTCATGGCCACAGCATGGACAGGGCCGGCTCGTAAACGCGGACAAGACAGAGAAACGTCACATCCGTGGTCTTCTATCCGACTTGATATGTGCGCCGGCGTTATACAGGACATGCGGCAGCATGTGCCGTCGCCTGTAGACTGATGGCGACACCCCGACCATTCTTCGAAACAGGCGTCGAAAGCTCGCCGGCTCGACGTACCCGACCATTTCGGCAACCTCGTCCAACGCCATCTCGGTCGTCTCCAGCAGATGCTTGGCCTCTTCGATGCGAAGCGTCTGCACATATTCCATGGGTGCCAGCCCTGTGGCGCGCCTGAACCGCTTGAGAAAGCCGCGCTCGGTCAGGCCGCTTCGCGCCGCCATCATGCCTACCGGATTGGGTTGTGAATAGAAGTCGGCCAGCCAGAGTTGTGCCTCCGCGATGAGCTGATCCTCGTGTTGGCGCTTCGCGGTCAAGCCCGCATAGGGCAGTTGGCCTTCGTTGTGGGCCTGCACCAAAAACACTTTCGCGACCTCGCGCGCCTTTTCCGGTCCGCCGAAGCGAGCGACCAGATATAGCAGCAGGTCGTACCATGATGACGCCCCGCCGGCGGTGATGATCCGGTGCCCCGGACCCGTCGGCACAAGGATGCGCTCCTTTCGGATGCGGATGCGCGGATGGCGACGGGCCAGCGTGTCGCAAAATCCCCAGTGCGTCGTCGCTTCCTCCCCATCGAGCAACCCGGTCTGGGCCAGCAGCAGCGCTCCCGAGCATACGGAGGCGACGATCGCCCCCCGGGCATAAGCGACCTTGATCCATTCGGCGATCTCGCCGTAGCTTTCCGGCAGTGGAGCGTCGCGGCTGACGACCAGTTCCGGAACGATAACGATATCGGGGGCGGGAATGTCGTCGAGCCTGCCGTGCGGCTCGATCGTGACGCCGTTAGGCTGCTGATAGGGTTTGCCGTCTAGCGACAGCAGCCGCGGCCGGAAACGGGGCGGATCGACTTCTTCGCCATGCAGCCGCTCCCAACTCCGCCCTACAGCAGACAGGACGTCGAGAATGGCCATCGTACCGGATGCGCCGGCCTCCGGAGTTCCGACCACGACGGTCACGAGTGGCGCATTGTCGTTCGAATTCGGCATTGGTGTTCCGATCTGAACCGCTTCATGCGGAAACCAGACTATCAGACTTCATTCCCCGCACATAGAAGCCACGCCCATCGCGATACGGCGCTCCCACGGGGTGAGGCCGCATCCCGCGAACAAACAGAATCGGAGCAAGAAAATGACCACTTCAGCAGCGGTGCTTCAGCACCCGACGATATTTGATGAGACCAAAGCCAAGGCCTTCGCCGGCCAGATGCTTGGCGCGCTCAACGGCGCCGCCCTTTCGTTAATGGCATCGATCGGCCATCGCACCGGCCTGTTCGACCATCTGGCGGCCATTTCGCCCTGCACGGCGAAGGAACTTGCGGCCGAGGCCGATCTCGACGAACGCTACGTCCGCGAATGGCTGGCCGTGATGAGCACCTCACGCGTCGTCGAATACGACCCGAACGGCACTACCTACCTCCTGCCGAGGGAGCACGCAGCTTTTCTCACGCGCAAGGGATCGATCAAGAACATCGCCGCAACCGCGCAGTTCCCGAGCGTGGTAGGTGGTGTGGAGGACGAGATCATCGCTCGTTTCCGAGACGGCAAGGGGCTCTGCTACCACCACTACGGCCGCTTCCACGAGGTAATGGCGGAAGCAAGCTATCAGTCGGTCGTGGTGCCGTTTGTCGAGCATGTCCTGCCGCTGGCTCCTGGCCTCGGGGAGCGTCTCGAGCGGGGGATCGACGTGATCGATATCGGATGCGGCGGCGGCCGCGCGCTGCTGATGCTGGCCGAACGGTTCCCGAACAGCCGCTTCACCGGGGTGGACCTCTGCGCCGATGCCTTCGCCTCGGCGGTCGAAGCAGCAAGTGCAAAGGGCCTGCGTAACCTGTCATTCAAGGAGAAGGATGTCTCTGGTGTCGAAAGCCTGGGCGCTTACGACCTCGTGCTCGCCTTCGACGCGGTGCACGACCAGAAGAGCCCTCAGGCAATTCTGCACATGATAAGACAGTCGCTGCGCGACGACGGCACCTTCCTGATGGTGGAGTTCGGCGGCTCGAGCCGACTTGAGAACAATCTCGCGCATCCGATCGCGCCGTTCCTCTACATGATGTCTGTCATGCATTGCATGCCGGTATCGCTCAGCCAGGGCGGCGAAGCGCTCGGCACGATGTGGGGCGTGGAACTGGCGACGGAAATGCTTGGGCGGGCAGGTTTCGGCGACGTGCAGGTGTCGCGACTCCCGCACGATGCCTTCAACGCCTATTTCGTCGCCCGACCCGCGGCGCAGGGATGAGGCTCATGGTCGCGGCAGTTTCCTGGGAAACGGCCGCAACCAGATCGACATCCACCATGCTGGCGGCGCCTCTGCGCTGGCCAGCACCTTTCCGGAAATATCGGGGCCGCAACGCCGGTTCCCGCGAGTTTCGGCTCCGAGCCGAAGAGTGCCGCCGCCGGGACAAGCCCGCGGCCCGCTTCCGCGCGCGAAGGGCGCGCGGCAGCGGCTGACCCGACCCTTCAATCCAAGAGGAAAAGACATGAAATCGACAATGAAACTTGCTGTATTTGCTGGGGCAATCGCCGTTTCGGCCTCGTTCGCCACAGCTCAGGAACTGCCATCCGTCGAGGAAGCCTACAAGGAGATCGAGGCGACCTACGGCGTCGTTCCCGGCTTCATGAAGGCCTATCCGACCACTGGCATATCCGGCGCATGGGCGATGACCAAGGGTCTGCACTACGACAAGCAGAATGCGCTGGATCCGAAGGTCAAGTCGCTGATCAACCTGGCCGTCGCGGCGCAAATCCCTTGCCAGTACTGTATCTGGATCGAAACCAAGATCGCCAAGAGCCGGGGCGCCACGGAACAGGAGGTTGCGGAGGCCGTCGCCCATGCCGCCTTCACCCGCCATTGGAGCACGGTGTTGAACGGCATGCAGATCGATTTCGAAACCTTCAAGTCCGAATTCGGGGGCGATTGAGAGTGCGGCCCGAAGGGGCAGGCCACTGATGCCTGCCCTTTTCCATTGCATCGGATAACCGGGCAGCCGGACCTGCCTCCAAAAAGCGGAGAGCATCTGCCGGGACAGCGGGCGTTCCATGGCCGAGCGGGGCTGATCGACGTCGGCGTTCAGGCGTGAGGAGGTGGGGCTGGCAGTGACGAGAGTATACGGGACACGTTACGCCCCTCACGTTGTCGATGGACCACCCTTGATCATGCCTGCGCGATTCGACGGCCGACATCCCGCGAACTGGCGATTTGCCCACCGTTGCCGGATGACCAGCAACGGTCCCTTCTGCATGGAAACTGGTTCGCATTCGTCTGACGGCACTGCCGTCGCGTTCGTCACGCCGACGCTAGACTCTCTGCCTGACACGGTACTGCCCGCTCGCGGGAATCGATCGGAAAACCGGTCAGGGCGATTCCAGCGTTGCCGGATCGAATCCGTCTGGTGGCTCTCCAACCGACAGGGCGACGATGTCGAGCCGCAGGAGGTGCTTTGCCAGATAGAGCGGCTTGCCGCGGCGGCTGAGCACGATGGTCAGGCTGGTGACAGGATGTTCGGCGCGGGTGCGGGTGAAGCCCTTTCGCGAACCGCCACCGGAAGAAGCCGCCGCCAGACGCCACAGCGTCGGTACGCATTTGGACCGGAACTGTGGTCCGAGCGCGGATAGCAGGGTTTGCGCCTGCGATGCGTCCGCGGCGCCGTTCGCCAGTTGCGGCGGAATGCCGTCCTCGGCAAGCGGAATGATTTCCAGCGCCGACACGGCCGGCTCGCCGTCCACGGAGAACAGGCATTCGCGATACAGGAGGGGCGCGTTCTCGTCCTCCAGCTCCAGAAGCGTCTTGCTCCAGCTCGTCGGCGCGATCTCCTCGGTGCGCACGATCTGGATGTCGAGTGGAACCGCCGCGTGCAGCATGTCTTCCAGCGGCGCATTGAACGCGGGCGGGCGCGAAGAGGGGCGGGCAAGCTGGCGGCGGCGCGGATCGACGCCGCGCTCGATGAAACCGTCCTCCTCGAGCAGGCGTAGCGCCTCGCGCAACACCGTGCGGCTGACGCCGAGTTCGTTTGCGAGTTCGATTTCCGGCGGGATGAGGTCGCCGGGTCGGCCCTGTTTGCGCAGCGCTTCGGCGAGTTGGTCGTAGACCTGCACCGAAAGGGGGCGCCTGTCGCGAACGGGCTTTATGCGCAATTGTGAATCGATCGACATGTCGCTCTTACCGGAAACGGACAGCCGGCTCGCTACCGGAAAAACGCTCCTGCAACGAGTCCGCATTCCATCGCCGGCAGGTTTCTCCTCACCCGGACGCGGAAGCGCAACCTAAATCCATCGAGGCGCAAATACAATCGGTTAAAGGGGTGGATCAAACGATTATCCATTGTTGAACAATGGAGATTACTATGCTTTGCTCATGATGGCGACATCTCCCGCGCCATCCGCCCGCAAGCAGGAGGGATATCCCGATGGAACTGAAAAGGCTCGGCGCCGAAGGCCCGATGGTGTCGCGTTTCGGCCTCGGCACGATGTCGCTGCTTTCGTCGCAGGGGCAGGCGGACGCGACGCGCCTGGTGCGCCGGGCGCTCGATGCGGGTCTCAATCTTGTCGACACCGCCGACATCTACGACAACGGAGCGGTGGAGGAGGTGCTTGGAGCGGCGCTTGCCGGACGCAGGCATGAAGTGGTTCTGGCGACCAAGGTCGGGCTGCCGATGGGCGGAGATCCGTTGCGTTCGGGCGCGTCGCGCCGATGGATCGTCGAGGCCGTCGAAGGAAGCCTGCGGCGGCTGAAGACCGATCATATCGACCTCTACCAATTGCATCGGCCGGACCCGAAGACGCCGATCGAGGAAACGGTCGCGGCCTTCGACGAACTGGTGCTAGCGGGCAAGATCCGCCATGCGGGGTCTTCGGTCTTTCCGCCGGAACTGATCGTGCAGACGCAATGGGCAGCCCAAAAGACAGGCGCCCGGCCCTTCGTCAGCGAACAATCGCCTTATTCGATCCTCGTCAGGGGCATCGAGCGCTCAACCCTTGCGGTTTGCCGGCAGTACGGCGTTGGCGTACTGGCCTGGAGCCCGCTCAACGGCGGTTGGCTGACCGGCAAATACCGGCGTGGCGCGCCCGCGCCGGAGGGGTCGCGCGCGGCTTCGGGAAATCCCTTCGTGCGGGCGGACGACGAGCGCAAACTCGACGCGACGGAAGCGCTGGCCGCGATCGCGGAAGAGGCCAATCTGACGCTGACCCAGATGAGCCTGGCCTGGGCGCTCGAACATCCTGGCGTCGCGTCCGTTTTGCTCGGTCCGCGCACGGAACAGCAGTTCGACCAGTTGATGACCGCCGATGGGATTGTCCTCGGCGAGGATGTGCTCGACGCGATCGATGCGGTCGTCGCGCCGGGAGAGAATGTCGATCCGCGCAATGCCGGCTGGGTACCGCCGGCCTTGGCGAAAGAGCATCGCCGCGCATTGCGCGGCTGATCAAACAGACTTGTGGATCGGCTTTCCTGGCCGGCGCGGGCTTTGCCTCGCGCCGGCTTTTTCATGTTCGCGCACAGGCGCCAACCAGCGGATTCCGTGGGGGTTTCAGGTATTTCGGGGAAAAGTCGGGACGTCAAATTTTAGTGTTGGACAATGAACATTAATGATGTTTAAATCCTAGGCATCGGAAGTTTTGCACATATTTTGTGCAGGCACTTTCGCATTCATGACGCAGGATTTC